>JBBSSV010000070.1:0-7958 GCA_038241705.1 Burkholderiales bacterium
CACCAAGTTGAAAGCGGCCACGGCAATGATCAGGGTCAGGATGATGAACATCATCCGCTTTTCGGTCTGCACGGCGGCAAACCAGTTGCGGTTCTGGCGCGACCAGTCACTGATGAAGAGATTGCCGCTCAAGCTTTGTGACAAGTCGTAGGCCACCTGCGGTGCACGCTGCATGTCGTCAATGCGCAGTCGAAGACCGGACGGCGAATCCAGCTTGAATAGTGTTTTCGCATCCTGTAGATGAATGAAGGCCAGCCCCGAGTCGTATTCGAAATGACCGGCACTAAAAATTCCGACGACCTTAAATTGCTTCAGACGCGGAATGACGCCCGCTGGGGTTACCTGCCCCTGCGGAGCGATCAGAGTGACTTTCTCACCCAATTCGACCTGCAGGCCAGCCGCCAGCTCATTTCCCAGGACAATATTGAATTCTCCGGCCTGTAGATTGTCTAGGCTACCCAACTGCACCTGCTTGGCCACGTCCGAGACCTTGGGCTCTTCTTGCGGCAGCACGCCACGGATCATGACACCGCGCAGGGTGTCTTCCTGGGTGATCATGGCTTGGGCCGCCACATACGGTGCCGCACCTTTGATTTCCTTGTTTTGTAGCGCTTCGGTCGCTGTTTCCTGCCAGTCCTCCAACGCGCCGGAGGCATCGTAAATCTCAATGTGCGACAGCACCGAGAGCATGCGATCACGCACATCCTTCTGAAAGCCGTTCATCACCGACAGCACCACAATCAGCGCCGCTACCCCAAGGGCAATGCCGGCCATTGAAATCAGAGAGATGAAGGAAATAAAGCTGTTGCGGCCACTGCGTCGTCCGGCACGCGTGTAGCGCAGCCCTACCAGCCATTCGAATGGCATGTTTTTCAAAAAACTCAACTAGATGCTCCCGAAACGGGTCGCGCCATCCACTGGTTAATGTATGGCGCAGAAAAGTCTGTTCTACCAGGATCGGCAGGAACAACGAGGAAGAGTGCATATGGCAAGCCCCGGATTGCCCGGAAGTTTGCCATACAAACATCTTGTGAGATAGATATTCCACAAGTCCAAGATCAACCGGCCAGCGTTTTCCGGTAGGCTGGCGTCCCATGCATTCTTAAGGAACAGGAATGAACAAGACCGACGCCTATATCCAGGCCAACCAGTTGCTGCACAAAATCATTGAAAACCAGCCTGAATTTTTACAATGCCTCGAGAGCGCTCAGATCAGGCAACAAGGCAAGCTGGCGGCGCAAATTTGCATTGACTTTGTCGAAACCTATTCCGACTGGTTGAATGCGCAGGGAAAAGCCAGCAAAAAATGAAGTGGTGGAAGAGTCGAATGAGTGACCATAGCGGGCCAACGATCCGCTAGAAACCCAGGCCGATTCCCACTCCTCCACCGCTGTGTCCACCCCAACTACCAGCCCCAATCCCGATACCGACCCGAGCACCGCCGCCCAAGGTACCGCTTCTGCCAGGATCAATCGGCCTGCCGTCCGCGTCTGTCATGGTCTGAGTGGCCTGCTCGCCTTCGCTGGGTGACGTAGCTGCGCAGCCTGTCAGTAGCGCCAGCAAGGCCAACGCAATGAGAGTACGTTTCATGATTGCATTCCTTATTAGTACGGCACACCCGGAATAAAGAATGACATCCGGATAGTAATTAGAAAGCGAAAATCGTTAAACGTTCTGCTATGTCTCAGTTCGGATTATTTTCTATCAGGCTATGTTTGACATAGAGCGCCTAACTGTCTGGCCAGCGTTTTACTCTACAATCCTTGCATGAACCATCTTGAGCTTCTGATTCCCTTCGGCTTGCCTGTGGACATGGCCGACGACCTGCTGCGCCAGTTGCAAGCGCCCGCACTTGCCAGCCTCCTCGGCCGTTCCAAAAAGACTGCTTCCAAACACTGGGAAGCATTTTCGCGAGCCCTGCCACACGAACATCGCCTGGCAAGCGCCTTGCAATTGCAGACGCCAGACAACATCGACGCTAGCCCGGCGTTCGCCGAAACTGCTTTGCAGCAGCATGACCAGCAAGCTGATTCCGGCATCTGGTTTTTGCTCAACCCGGTACATATGCATATCGCTCGTGACCACTTGATCCTGACCGATATGCGACAGCTGAGCATATCGGAGGAAGAGTCACGCGCGCTCTTTGTCACGGCTCAGGAATTGCTCGAGGAAACAGGCAGAACACTGCACTATTGCACTGCCAAGACTTGGCTGCTCCAGACGGATGCTTGGACTGGCCTGCAGACGGCCACGCCAGACGCCGCCTGCGGCCATAACGTTGACATTTGGTTGCCCAAGGGCGAAGCCGAGCGCAGCTGGCGCAAACTGCTGAATGAAGTGCAGATGGCCTGGCATATTCATCCGGTCAACGAAGCGCGTGAAGCAAGCGGCAACGCAGCTGTGAATGCCTTATGGCTATGGGGTGCAGCGACGCTGGACCCCCATATTTCCAGTACTAGGGAAGATAGCGAGCCCATCCGATTCTTTCATGATGCCAATGAGACCGGGCCGTTGGCGCAACTATTGCCCCATAGCCCGATCGCCACGGCTGAAGATGCGCTGCAACATTTTGCAGACGAAAACACCGCAGTCATTGGCTTGCTCGATGACCTGAGCGGCCCTGCGCTGGCCAGCGATTGGGGCGTCTGGCTGGAGCGCATGCAAGCGTTGGAGCAAAACTGGTTTGCGCCGCTTCAGTTGGCAGTGCGAGAAGGACGTCTTGAGCAACTTTGTCTGACCCTCACGCACAGTCACAGCCTGCGCACCTTTACCTTCAACCGCCATTCACACCGTAAATTCTGGAAAACGCCTTCATTGGCCGGCCTAGCACCATGACTTGTCTTGCCACACGCCCCTATTCCTACCGTCATGCCGAATTACTGCGCCAGCAAGGCGTGCACCCAGTCCTGGCACGCGTTTATGCGGCCAGAGGTTTGACTGACGCCAGCGAGCTCAGTAGTGAGCTGAGCAGCCTGATCGCACCCGCCGGGCTGCTGCATATCGATGCTGCCGCCGTCTTTCTGGCCAATGCCATCGACGCACGCAAAAAAATGGTCGTGGTGGCCGACTACGATTGCGATGGCGCCACCGCCTGCGCCGTGGCCCTGCGCGGCCTGCGTGCCATGGGTGCCCAGGTCGATTACCTGGTGCCGAATCGTTTCGAGAATGGCTACGGCCTGACGCCGGAAATCGTAGTACAGGCTGAGCGTAACCACGCGGCTGATATCATCATTACGGTGGACAACGGCATTGCCAGCATTGAGGGTGTGGAAGAAGCCAGCAGACGCGGCATCGAGGTGGTCATCACCGACCATCACCTGCCGGGCGACACCCTGCCGGATGCCAGCGTCATCGTCAATCCCAACCAACCAGCCTGCGGCTTTCCCAGCAAGCACCTGGCAGGCGTAGGCGTCATGTTCTATGTCTTGCTGGCGCTGCGGGCAGAATTGCGCCAGCGCGGGGTCTTTGATGCGGCCAACCAGCCGCGCCTGGACCAACTGCTTGATCTGGTTGCCCTGGGGACGGTAGCCGATGTGGTCAGGCTCGACGCCAACAACCGGGTACTTGTGGCACAAGGTTTGAAACGCATTCGCGCTGGCAGCTTGCAGCCTGGTGTAGCCGCGTTGTTTCGCGCAGCCGGTCGCAGCTACTCTCGCGCCACTCCTTTCGACCTAGGCTTTGCGCTGGGACCGCGCTTGAATGCGGCCGGGCGACTGGCCGACATGGGCTTGGGCATTGAATGTTTGATGACCGACGATTCGGACAAAGCATGGGAAATTGCCCAGCAACTCGATGGCATCAACCGCGAGCGCCGCAGCATCGAAGCCGAGATGCGGGAATCTGCCTTGGCCATGCTCGACAATGTGGACCCGCGTGAAAGCGCCACCATCAGTGTCTTCGATCCGTCCTGGCACCAGGGTGTGGTCGGGATCGTGGCCTCACGCCTGAAGGACAAGTTTCACCGTCCTACCATTACCTTCGCGCCGGCTGACGACGGCCGCCTGCGTGGTTCGGGCCGCTCCATCCCCGGCTTTCATCTGCGCGATGCTCTGGACCTGGTATCCAAGCAGGCGCCAACCTTGATCGAAAAATTTGGTGGACATGCCATGGCAGCCGGCCTGACGATTGCGGCTACAGATTTAGATCAATTCAGTCACGCTTTCGAGGCCGTGGGTAAAGCCTGGCTGACCCAAAGCCAGCTAGAACGCGTAGTGGAAACCGATGGCCCTCTGGAAGATGCCTACTTCACGACCCAGTTCATCAGCCTGCTTGACACCCAGGTATGGGGCCAGGGCTTTGCCCCGCCCGTGTTTTGCGATGAATTCTCCGTGCGCAACCAGCGCATTCTGAAAGACGCTCACCTCAAGCTGCAGCTGGAAAAGAACGGCCAGCATTACGATGCGATCTGGTTCAATCATGCCGAAACCCTACCCGAACGCGCCACCATCGCCTTTCGTCTGGATGCCAATGAATACAACGGCGTCACACGGGTGCAACTGATGGTGGAGCATGCTGAGCCGGCCTGATCTTGGGTGCACGGCTGCTACAGCGCCTGACTGTCAAAACAGCGATTGCTTCAGGCTTCCAGCAACGCTTCTTCAGATTTGATTAGCGGAGTAACGACACGTTTAATCACGGAGACAGGCACACCGCTTTTATCTCGACCTAGATTGAACACTGACACTGCCTGCGTCAGGCTTGCCGCCTGTTCATGCAGGCTGTTGGATGACGCCGCTGCTTGCTCGACCAAAGCTGCATTTTGCTGAGTCATCTGGTCTAGGTGAGATACAGCCTGATTCATTTGCTTGATTCCGATCGATTGCTCACGCCCGGCGGTCGCCATGTCGGCCACGATCTCAGTCACCCGCTCAACCGACAGCACGATGTCATCCATAGTCTGGCGGGCTTGTTCTACAAGAGCATTGCCGACACTGACTTTTTCTACCGACGCCTCGATCAGCGTCTTGATTTCCCGGGCAGCATCTGCAGAACGCTGGGCCAAATGGCGCACTTCCGAGGCTACCACGGCAAAACCACGGCCATGCGCGCCTGCGCCAGCAGCCTCCACGGCGGCGTTCAATGCCAGGATGTTGGTTTGAAAGGCGATGCCGTCGATCAAGGTAATGATGTCGGCCATTTGCCGGGCTGCGCTGCTGATGTCGTTCATGGTAGTGCCCATCTGGTCCACCACCTGTCCGCCCTGTCCGGCCACGCTGGCTGCGGAACGCGCAAGCTGGTCGGCTTGCTGGGCGCTTTCCGCATTTTGTGCAATGGTGGCCGTAAATTGCTCCATGCTGGAAGCAGTTTGCTCGAGACTGGCGGCCTGTCTTTCGGTGCGACTGGAAAGATCCATGGTGCCATCCGCAATGTCGCCGATTGCACTTTGCATGGTGTCAACGTTGTCGCGTACATCACTCATGCGGCGATCAAATTAATACGCATCTGTTCCAGAGCTGTCAGGACCAATCCAATTTCCCCGCTGTGTTCCTGCTTAGGAGAATGCGACAGATCACCGCCTGCCAGTGCAGTCGCCATGTCGATGGCCTGATGAAGGGGGCGCGCCACCGCGCGCTGCAGCCAATGCCAATGTGCTGCAGTCACCGCCAAGCCGATACCACCGGCACTAATTCCCCACGATGCCAAGCTACCCATGTTAGGTACGAGACTGGCCTGCCAGCCGACGACCACCATCATCAGGAACAAGGCAGTTTGCAAGGTAGCTCCCACAGCCAGCTTGGTGCTGAAGGGCAGTCGCGGCAGTTGCCCAACTTTGCACGCCAGGCCGGCTCTGACCACCTTGCCGTGTTGAATGCGCAAATGTGTCGCTCTTCCCTCGCGCATCTTGCAATACATCGTCTCGGCGGCCTGCACCTGCTCACGGCTGGGCTGTGTGCGCACCGACATAAAACCGACGAGCCTGCCATTGCTGCGAATAGGCGTTACATTGGCATTGACCCAGTAAAAGTCTCCGTTCTTGCGTCGATTCTTGACCAGAGCCGTCCAAAGCGAGCCGGTCTTCAGGGTCTTCCACAGATCATCGAAGGCCTGTTCCGGCATGTCCGGATGGCGCACCAGGTTGTGCGGCGCACCCATCAGTTCTTCTTCACTGAAACCATTGACTTCGACAAAATAGTGGTTAACGTTAACGTAAGTGATGCGTCCCTTCACATCGGTTTTGGAGACGATGGTGCCACCGTCCTTCATAACGTATTCGATGTCGATAACGGGTAAATTTTTGCGCATTGCGTGGAGATCCCGGGAAAGGCTGAAAAGACGAACTCGCTTTGGCTATCGGCAACAATCCCAGAAAGTTGAAGACATGGATTGTGCAAAAGGAGGCTTCCGGCAATCTTTCTATTGCCAGAGGAGACCACCTTCATTCAAGGATGGTCATTAGGCGAGCGCCTCACCCAGAAGGTGTTCGATCAGATCACGTACCGGACGAATTTCCTGGCCAAAGGGCAAAGGCTCAGTTCCGCGGAAGAACAGGCCACGTTCCACGTCGCCTTCCAGGGCAAACGCAAGTTGTGTGTCGATGCAGAACTGCCCTGCTCTTTCCAGTCCGTCGCGCAAGCCGCATTGATGCAGGCAATCAAATCCGACGGTGCATTGCTGGGGCTTGCTGCGTTGCTGCAGACGGGCTTCCTTCTCTAGGTAGCGTTCCAGCCAAGGCGTGCGCACGGCGCGTGCCGGCAGCCCGGCCGTGCTCATGAAGGTAACGATGTTTTCGGGCTTGGCGTCAGCCAGTACCTGCTTGAAGTTGACATGAGCATCGCCTTCGACAGCAACCGCGAACGGCGTTCCCAACTGTACGGCGCTGGCGCCCAGAGAAAAGGCTTCGCGAAACTTGTCCGGGCTGCTCATGCCGCCTGCGACAATGATGGGCAGGTTCTCTCTTTCGATTCCTAGGTCTTTGAAAAGCTTGAATAGACCCTCGAGCACCCGTGAAAAGGCGAACGCTGGATTGCTGACTGCCTCCAAACTGGCCGCACCTAGATGCCCCGCAGCATGATGGGGGTTTTCGATAACGATGGCTGCCGGTAGGCGCTTTTTGCGCATCCAGCGCTTGAGCACCAAGGCCACGCCGCGCGCATCGGACAGGATGGGCACTAAGCCCACCTCGGGAAAGTCAGCGGTCAATTCAGACAGGTCCAGGGGCCGTCCAGCGCCAACCACCACCAGATCGGCGCCGCTTTCGCAAGATTGGCGAACGTAGGACGCCTATTCGGCAACGGCGCGCATGACGTTGACACCAATTAGGCCATGACCTTTGGCCAACGCCTTGGCCGCTTGGATTTCACGGTCCAACGCCACCAAGTTAGCGGCATTGATTGCCTCTTTGTCACGAGACTTTCCGGTTTGCTGCATCAGGTCGAGATGGTGGTGCCGCAAGTCGACGCTGGAAATGGTACCCACTGCGCCCAATTCCGCTGCAGTTCCGGCAAGCCGGTGTGCCGAAACTCCGACACCCATGCCGCCTTGCACGATCGGCAGGAATGATTTGCCCTGCAACTGCAGTTTTGGAAATCTTTTCTGAACTATCCTTCTTCTCCTGACCCACATGAGTTGCTGACTGTAGCAAAGGAATTTGTTAAAAAAATTGATTCATATCAAAACATTCCTAGCCTAATGTGGATGGCGCAGCTGTGTGCGTATTTAGGCTCTTCCACTTCTTGTTTTGCTCGGCAAGTAAAAAAAATCAGCAAACTGATAAACTGACTTCTACCTGAGAACGTTCTTTCGCTCTTTTTGTTTTACTCACTCATGAGCACTTGCTCTTTGCCGACCAAGGATATGCCACTCAACATCGAGACGGTGCGCACCAGTTGCGCGGCCTGCAGCATGCATCAGCTGTGTTTGCCCATGGGGCTGGGCAAACAAGATATTGAGCGTCTCGATCAAATCATCGGCAGACGCCGCCGGGTCGCCAAGGACGATTTCCTGTATCAAACGGAAGA
>JBBSSV010000071.1:0-7943 GCA_038241705.1 Burkholderiales bacterium
GATCGGTCGTACGGCTTGTCACAGCATCACCATCCTTGGGGTGTTGATCTCGTTGATCATCTCGATTCAGACCTTGCTGGCAGTGATGGATGGTGCAAGTTATAACGGCACCCTCTATCAATGGATGGCAGTGGGCGGGCTTAACCTGGAAATTGGTTTTCTGGTCGACAGCCTGACCGCCATGATGATGTGTGTGGTCACCTTCGTCTCGCTGATGGTGCACATCTATACCATTGGCTATATGAAGGACGATGAAGGCTACAACCGCTTCTTCTCCTATATCTCGCTGTTTACCTTCTCTATGCTGATGCTGGTGATGAGTAACAACTTCCTGCAGTTGTTTTTCGGCTGGGAAGCAGTAGGACTGGTGTCGTATCTGCTGATCGGCTTCTGGTACACCAAGCCCACGGCGATCTTTGCCAACATGAAGGCCTTTCTGGTTAACCGAGTGGGTGACTTCGGCTTCATCTTGGGCATTGGTCTCTTGTTGGCCTATAGCGGCACCATGCGCTACGACGAAGTCTTTGCCCAGAGCGAAGCGCTGGCTGCATTGACCTTTCCAGGAACGGATTGGATGATGCTGACGGTCGCCTGTATCTGTCTGTTCATTGGTGCCATGGGCAAGTCAGCTCAGTTTCCGCTACACGTTTGGCTGCCCGATTCGATGGAAGGCCCGACCCCGATTTCCGCCCTGATTCACGCCGCTACGATGGTGACCGCTGGCATCTTCATGGTAGCTCGGATGTCACCTTTGTTCGAGCTGTCTGATACCGCACTGTCCTTCGTACTGATCATTGGTGCAATCACTGCGCTGTTCATGGGTTTGCTGGGCATCATCCAGAACGACATCAAGCGTGTGGTGGCCTACTCGACCTTGTCACAGTTAGGCTACATGACCGTGGCGCTGGGTGCTTCGGCTTATTCGGTAGCAGTCTTCCACTTGATGACCCACGCTTTTTTCAAGGCCTTGCTGTTCCTGGCCGCTGGGGCGGTGATCATCGGCATGCATCATGACCAGGACATCCGCAATATGGGTGGCTTGCGCAAGTACATGCCCATTACTTGGATTACCTCCCTGCTGGGTTCGCTGGCCTTGATCGGAACGCCGTTTTTCTCTGGCTTTTATTCCAAAGACAGCATCATTGAAGCTGTGCATGAGGTCAACATTGTTGGTGCAGGCTTTGCCAACTTTGCCGTGATGGCGGGTGTCTTCATTACCGCCTTCTATTCATTCCGAATGTACTTCTTGGTATTCCACGGCAAGGAGCGTTTTGGCCAGCCACATGCTGCGCAGGACCACAGTCATGATGAGCATGCTGATGAAGCCCATCACGGACTGGCTCCAGGCGAGAAGCCCCATGAGCCTTCGTTGGTCATCACGCTGCCGTTGATCCTGTTGGCCATTCCTTCGGTCGTCATTGGCTTCTTCACCATCGGGCCGATGCTGCATGGCGACTTCTTCGATAGCGTGATTTTCGTGAGCGATGCACATCCTGCAATGGCTACGCTGAATGAAGCCTTCCATGGTGCGACCGCCATGGCTTTGCATGGATTCAGCTTGCCTACTTTCTGGCTGGCATTAGCAGGGGTAGTGGCTGCGTACTACTGTTATTTGGTCAATCCTCGTGTGCCGACCTGGTTCTACAACCGGTTTCGTGGGATTTATACCTTGCTCGATAACAAATATTACATGGACAAATTCAATGAAGTGGTCATCGCCGGAGGGGCGCGCATGCTGGGTCAAGGCTTCTGGCGAATTGGTGACCGTGCACTGATTGACGGACTGGCTGTGAATGGCAGTGCCAAAGTGGTGAGGTGGTTCTCTACCATTACGAAGACTTTCCAAACCGGTTATGTCTACCATTATGCGTATGCGATGATCTTCGGAATCGCTTTGTATCTCGGTTATTTGGTGTTCATTCCTTACTTCAAATAACAGCGGATCACGAAAAGAAAAAACATGATGCAGTCTACATTTCCTCTTCTCAGCCTGGCAATCTGGTTGCCCATCGTTTTTGGTATGTTGATTCTGGCCATTGGCCGGGACAGCAATGCCGCCCTGGTGCGTATGCTTTCACTGATCGGCTCGGTTGCCAGCTTCCTGGTGACCCTGCCCATCATTGCGCAGTTCGATAACGATGCCCATGGCATGCAGTTCGTCGAAAAAACCAGTTGGATTGATACCTTCAATATCTATTACTCTCTAGGTATTGATGGCATCTCTCTGTGGTTTATCCCATTGACCGCCTTCATTACCATCATCGTAGTGATATCCGCTTGGCAAGTGATTCAGGAGAAAGTGGCCCAGTACATGGGTGCCTTCCTGATCCTCTCCGGTTTGATGGTGGGTGTGTTCTCGGCCCTGGATGGGATCCTGTTCTACATCTTCGTTGAAGCCACGCTGATTCCGAGGTTCATCGTCATTGGGGTGTGGGGTGGGGCGAACCGGGTCTATGCCGCGATTAAATTTTTCCTCTACACCTTCTTCGGCTCGCTACTGATGCTGGTGGCCATCCTGTACCTGTATTTCCAGTCGGGGAACAGCTTCGATGTGCTGGCATGGCATGCCATGCCGCTAGCGATGACGCCGCAGATTCTGGTGTTCCTGGCCTTCTTCATGGCCTTCGCTGTGAAAGTGCCAATGTGGCCAGTGCATACCTGGTTGCCGGATGCTCACGTTGAAGCACCTACGGGTGGTTCGATCGTGCTGGCTGCCATCATGCTGAAACTGGGTGCCTATGGTTTCCTGCGTTTTTCGTTGCCAATCGCGCCGGATGCCAGCCATTACCTATCGGGCTTCATGATCACCCTGTCGCTGGTGGCTGTGATCTACATTGGCCTAGTGGCCATGGTGCAGAAGGACATGAAGAAACTGGTTGCGTATTCGTCGATTGCGCATATGGGATTCGTCACCCTTGGCTTCTTTGTGTTTAATCACATGGGAATGCAGGGCGGCATCATGCAAATGATTTCGCATGGTTTTGTCTCAGGTGCAATGTTCATGTGTATCGGCGTGCTATATGACCGCATGCATACCCGTGAAATCGCCGACTACGGCGGCGTGGTCAATACCATGCCGCGCTTTGCAGCGTTCTTCATCTTGTTTTCCATGGCCAACGCCGGCTTACCAGCCACTTCCGGTTTTATCGGAGAGTTCATGGTTATTCTGAGTGCGGTTGAATTCAACTTTTGGATTGGCTTGTTGACTGGTACTGCGCTGATCCTGGGTGCCGCTTACTCGCTCTGGCTTGCCAAGCGCGTGGTCTTTGGCGAAGTTGCCAATCCCAATGTGGCGGCGTTGACGGATGTGAACAAGCGTGAATTCTTCGTGCTTGGACTCTTAGCCATTGCAGTGATTGGCATGGGTGTTTATCCCGCTCCATTTGCTGAAGCGATGCAAGTCTCGGTGACCGACCTGTTGAAGCATGTCGCGATTTCCAAGCTGCAATAAAAGACCATCCACAGTGAAGCAATCTGTGAACGTATATACAGTGGCGACTAATGAATAACCTGAATCTGATCCCTGTCTTACCCGAGATTTTCCTGGTCCTGGCGGCTGCAGCAATACTGCTGATCGATTTGTTTCTGCCAGACAGCAAGCGTAATGCGACCTACGTGTTGTCACTCGGGGCCTTGGCCGTCTGTGCTGTTCTGACCTGGTCAGATTTCAGTGCAGGTGTCACGACCTATAGTTTGAACAACATGTTCGTCTCCGACCCAATGGCTCATCTGCTGAAGCTCTGCTCTTACGTGGCCACGGCGATGACGCTGATTTACTCTCGCCAGTACGTCGGAATGCGGGACATGATTAATGGTCACTTGGGCGGCGAGTTTTATGTGCTTGCGCTGTTTTCGCTGCTGGGCCAGATGATCATGATCTCTGCCAACAACATGCTGACGATTTACTTGGGTCTGGAGTTGATGTCGCTGTCGCTGTACGCGTTGGTAGCCTTGCGTCGGGAATCGACGATTTCCACCGAAGCGGCCATGAAGTATTTCGTGCTGGGTGCAATGTCTTCCGGTTTCCTGCTGTACGGCATTTCCATGCTCTATGGCGCTACCGGCTCACTGGATCTGAATGAAGTGGCCATCGCTACTTCTACCGGCACTGAAAACACCACCATCCTGGTATTTGGCTTGGTGTTCCTGATGGCTGGCCTGGCTTTCAAACTGGGCGCCGCCCCTTTTCACATGTGGGTGCCGGACGTCTATCAAGGTGCGCCAACTGCAGTGACGCTCTTGCTTGGCGCTGCTCCCAAGCTGGCCGCCTTTGCCATCACTATTCGCTTGTTGGTCGAAGGCTTGGGATCATTGGCCTTTGATTGGCAGCAAATGCTGATTGTCATGACGGTGCTGTCGCTGGCTGTGGGCAACATTACGGCCATCGCTCAGACCAACCTGAAGCGGATGTTGGGTTACTCCACTGTTGCACAGACCGGTTTCATGCTGATGGGCTTGCTGAGTGGTGTGTTCGATGGCAGCACCGCAGCGGATGCCAGCGCTTCCTACAGCGCAGCCATGTTCTATTCGATCATCTACGTGCTGACGACCCTGGGCACCTTCGGTGTCATCCTTTTGCTGTCACGTGCTGGATTCGAAGCGGAAAACATTGAGGACTTCCGTGGCCTGAACCAGCGTAGTCCTTGGTTCGCCGCACTGATGATGTTGCTGCTGCTGTCCTTGGCAGGTGTTCCACCCATGGTCGGTTTCTACGCCAAACTGGCAGTGCTGCAGGCTGTGCTGAATGCCGGCATGATCTGGCTGGCAGTCGTCGGCGTGCTGTTCTCGCTGGTGGGTGCCTTCTACTACCTGCGGGTCATCAAATTCATGTACTTTGACAAGCCGGTCGATACCACCGAGATCGTGGTCAAAACCGACATGCAAGTGACCTTAAGCCTGAATGGTCTGGCGATTATTGTCCTGGGCATCGTTCCTGGTCCTCTAATGGCTATCTGCGCCACTGCCATCAGCCGTTCCCTCGTTTCCTAAACCTAGCGGATGCAAATGCTTTAATGGATGTATCCTTGTCAGCCTGGTTTGTTATCTTGTTGGCGGCCTTTGCCGCCAACCTTCCTTTCCTCAATAACCGGCTGCTGTTACTGGTCCAGATGAAAGCTGACACCAAGCCTTTCTGGATCAGGCTATTGGAGCTTTCTTTTTGGTACGCAGTAACGGGCATTGTGGCTTATGTCCTGGAATCACGTATTGGTGCAGCATTTCCTCAGGGTTGGCAATTTTTTGTCGTCACCGGCTGCCTGTTCCTGGTGTTAGCGTTCCCCGGTTTTGTCTACCGCTACCTATTCAAGCACAAGGGCCGTGCCTGAGTCTTGCATTGGATTTAGGTACAGATTCACCCTTAGCGACTGCGCCTAGCAATAGGCCTGCTCGCACATTCGGAATCAATCATCATGGATGAACATCTCAAGGAAATCCGCCTGCACGGCGAACTTGTCTTTGACGGTAACTTCCTGCAAATTCAGCGCGATACGGTCAGCCTGCCAGATGGTGCGCACGCCACCCGCGAATATATTCGTCATCCAGGGGCCGTGGTTATTCTGCCGGTCTTTGCGGATGGGACGATCCTGCTGGAGCGGCAGTACCGTCATCCGAATGTCCGTGTCTTCATTGAGTTCCCAGCAGGGAAAATAGATCCCGGCGAGGACCCCTTGGAGTGCGCCAAGCGTGAGCTGAAGGAAGAAACTGGTTATCACGCTGAAAATTGGCAATTCATCACCACCATCCATAATGCGATTGCTTATTCGGATGAGCATCTGGATCTCTACCTTGCGACCCAGCTGACGGCTGGGGAAGTGCAGCGCGATGAAGAGGAATTTCTGGAAACCTTCCAGGCTTCGCTTGACACCATGCTCGAATGGGTGCGAACTGGCCAGATCAGCGATGTCAAGACCGTGATTGGCACCCTGTGGCTTGATCGGTTGCGCCAGAATCTCTGGACGCTGTGAATGATCCACTGCTTCATACAAAAAAACCGCTTGCTGCATGCAAGCGGTTTTTTAATGTGTGGAGAGCTTTGTCATGCCAGCGCAATCCCTACATATTGGGATAGTTGGGGCCGCCGCCGCCCTCGGGCGTCACCCAGACTATATTTTGCATCGGGTCTTTGATGTCGCAGGTCTTGCAGTGCACGCAGTTTTGTGAATTGATCTGCAGCCTTGGCTGTTGCTGCGCGTCTTTCACGAACTCATAAACGCCTGCAGGACAATAACGTGCCTCGGGGCCTGCGTAGCGCGTCAGGTTGACCTGCACCGGGACCTCTGGGTCCTTGAGCGTTAGGTGACTGGGCTGATCTTCTGCGTGGTTGGTGTTGGAGATGTAGACTGAAGACAGTCGGTCGAAGGTCAGCTTGCCATCCGGCTTAGGGTAAGCGATTGGCTGGCACTGCGCAGCTGGCTTTAGCGTTTCATGATCCGGCGTGATGTTATGCAAGGTCCAAGGTGCTTTGCCACGAAACACAAATTGATCGATACCCACCATCAAGCTGCCTAGATATAGCCCCTTGTTCATCCATGGCTTGAAATTGCGCGCTGCATACAATTCTTCGCGCACCCATGAGCTTTTGAAAGCTTGAGGATAGCGTTCCAGGTGGTCATGGCGCCGGTCGGCTTGCAGTGCGACGAAGGCAGCTTCAGCTGCTTGCATCCCACTTTTCATAGCGGTGTGGCTACCTTTGATGCGACTTGCATTCAAAAACCCGGCGTCGCAACCGATCAGGGCACCGCCCGCAAAGACCAGCTTTGGCAAGGCTTGCAGACCCCCGACAGCGAGCGCACGCGCGCCATAAGAATGGCGCTTGCCGCCTTCAAAGTAATGGCGAATGGCGGGATGGGTTTTGTAACGTTGAAATTCTTCGTAGGGCGACAAGTAGGGGTTCTGATAATTCAGGCCCACGACATATCCGACCGCGACTTGGTTATTTTCCATGTGATACAGGAAAGAGCCGCCGTAGGTATCCCGGTCCAGCGGCCAGCCTGCTGTATGGATAACTAAACCTGGCTGGTGCAGCGCGGAGTCGATTTCCCATAGCTCCTTGATGCCCAGCCCGTAAGTCTGCGGGTCCCGCCCCGCATTCAAGCGGTATTTCTGCTTGAGTTGCTGGCCCAGATTGCCACGTGCACCTTCGGCAAACAGGGTATAGCGCGCATGTAGCTCCATGCCCAACTGGAAACCGGCTGTCGGCTGGCCATCCTGTCCCAGGCCCATGTCGCCGGTGACCACGCCGCGAACTGCACCGTCTGCGTTGTATAGAACCTCGGCCGCAGGAAAGCCGGGAAAGATGTCAACGCCTAATTCTTCAGCCTGCTGTCCCAGCCAGCGCACTACGTTCGCCAGCGAGACGATATAGTTGCCTTCATTCTTGAAGGAAGGCGGTAGCAACCACTGGGGCGTTTGAAAGGTTTTTTTTTCAGTCAGAAAGAGGAAGCGGTCTTCCGTAACCGGCGTATGCAGGGGCGCTTTGCGTTCGCGCCAGTCAGGAAAAAGTTCTTCCAGAGCGCGCGGGTCCATGACGGCGCCTGACAAAATGTGCGCGCCCAGTTCAGCGCCTTTTTCCAGTACACAAACGGATAGTTCGGCGCCTTGCTCTTGCGCTAGTTGCCGCAAGCGGATTGCTGCGGCCAAGCCGGCCGGGCCGCCACCGACGATGACCACGTCATATTCCATGGTTTCGCGTGGCCCGTACTGCTGCAGCAAATGTGCGTTTGAAACTTGCGTCATGTTCCACCAATATATTAAACAGGCCAAGGCCGCTGGGTGGCCAATCTGTGCCTGTGCGGTGTGCAAACCATAGGTTAGGCTTGCACTGCTAAATTTTGACTAAGTCCAATGATAACGTTTTTACTGCGGACTTCTGAGTGCAGCGGAGCACGCCTTGCTTATAAACGCCGGGCTTCCTGAACGCCTGCAATCTGGCTCAAGCTGCTCAA
>JBBSSV010000072.1:0-7929 GCA_038241705.1 Burkholderiales bacterium
GTGCATCCAGGAGCTGGCTACCTGCAAGCAGTACCACTTGACGCCCAAGATCATCCTGCTGAACAACCGTTCGCTGGGCATGGTGCGCCAGTGGCAGCAGATCGATTATGGCTCGCGCTATTCCGAGTCCTACATGGATTCTCTGCCTGACTTCACCAAGCTGGTTGAGTCGTACGGCCATGTAGGCATGAAGATTGAGAGCCCGGCCGATGTCGAAGCCTCCCTGAAGGAAGCCTTTGCCATGAAGGATCGCCTGGTCTTCATGAACTTCATTACCGATCAAACCGAAAACGTCTGGCCCATGGTCAAGGCGGGCAAGGGATTGACTGAAATGCTTTTGGGCTCGGAGGATCTGTAACCATGCGACATATTATTTCTGTTTTGCTAGAAAACGAAGCTGGCGCCCTGTCACGGGTGGTCGGCCTGTTCTCGGCGCGTGCCTACAACATCGAAACCCTGACCGTCGCTCCGACCGAAGACCCGACGCTGTCGCGCATGACCATCGTCGCCGTCGGGTCGGATGATGTCATCGAACAGATCACCAAACACCTGAACCGGTTGATCGAAGTGGTCAAGGTAGTGGACTTGACCGAAGGCCCCTTCGTCGAGCGCGAACTCATGCTGATCAAAGTGCGCGCAGTGGGCAAGGAGCGCGATGAAATCAAGCGCACCACGGATATTTTCCGTGGTCGCATCGTCGATGTCACCGAGAAAAGCTACACCATCGAGCTCACCGGCAACAAGACCAAGCTCGATGCCTTCATCGATTCGATCGACCGCACCTCGATTCTGGAAACTGTCCGTACCGGCAGCTCCGGTATTGGCCGTGGCGAGCGTACGCTCAAAATCTGATGACGTTTCGTCAGAACTCAACTCAACGTTAATTTTAGGAAGATCATGAAAGTTTTTTACGACAAGGATTGCGACCTGTCCCTCATCAAAGGCAAGAATGTCGCCATCATCGGTTACGGTTCTCAAGGCCACGCGCACGCGCAGAACCTGAGCGAGTCTGGCATTACTGTCACGGTCGGCCTGCGCAAGAATGGCGCTTCCTGGGACAAGGCCAAGAACGCTGGCTTGAACGTAGCCGAGGTCGATGAGGCCGTCAAAGGTGCAGACGTAGTCATGATCTTGCTGCCTGACGAGAGTATCGCCCAGGTGTACCAGGACAGCGTGGAACCCAATATCAAGCAGGGCGCAGTGCTGGCCTTTGCTCATGGTTTCAACGTGCATTACGGCCAAGTCGTGCCCCGCGCCGATCTGGATGTGATCATGATTGCGCCCAAAGCGCCTGGTCACACCGTGCGCAACACCTACACCCAGGGTGGTGGAGTGCCACACTTAGTGGCGGTCTATCAGGACAAGTCTGGCGCGGCCCGTGACATCGCCCTGTCGTACGCCATGGCCAATGGTGGCGGTCGTGCCGGCATCATCGAAACCAACTTCCGTGAAGAAACCGAAACCGATCTGTTCGGCGAGCAAGCAGTTTTGTGCGGTGGCGCGGTCGAACTGATCAAGGCTGGTTTCGAAACCCTGGTGGAGGCTGGTTACGCCCCTGAAATGGCGTACTTCGAGTGCCTGCATGAGCTGAAGCTGATCGTCGACCTGATCTACGAAGGCGGCATTGGCAACATGAACTACTCGATCTCCAACAATGCCGAGTATGGCGAGTATGTTACTGGCCCACGCATCGTCACCGATGAAACCCGTCAGGCCATGCGTGACTGCCTGAAGGACATCCAGACCGGTGAGTATGCCAAAAGCTTCATCGTGGAAAACAAGGCCGGTGCGCCGACCCTGATTTCTCGTCGCCGTCTGACCTCCGAGCATCAGATCGAGGAAGTGGGCGCAAAGCTGCGCGCCATGATGCCCTGGATCGCCAAAAACAAGCTGGTGGACCAGAGCAAGAACTAATCGTTACATCCGCTTGCGGATTTGATTTGTAGAATGCAAGGGCGACAAGTTTTGTCGCCCTTGTTTTTTTTGGAGAGCGCGATGATAGCCTGGAAAACATGGACGGTGGCCGGCATGCTGGCCACCGCCTGCACAGTCAGTACGGCCCAACCGCAGGCAGAAACGCCCGCCAATGCTGGCAACTTCAGCTTATCCAGCGCTGGCACACTGGTGGTGGTGCCAGCCTTTGGCGAAGTGCGCCAAGCCAATGATGAAGTCCGTGTGGTCCTGAACGTGGAAGAGCAGGACAAGGATGCTTCCGCCGCAGCAGCGCGGGTCAACCAGAAGATGAGGGAAGGTCAGCGCTTGGTCAAAGTGAAGGACCCACAAGCGCGCTTGAAGACCCTGAATTACTATACTTATCCGGTCTATCCGGAAGAGCCGTCGCCACGACCACTGAACAAGCCACGTCAACCCACCGGCTGGCGTGTCGGCCAGCAACTGGAAGTCATTAGCACTAACCTGGAAACATTGCCGCAAACCGTCGCTGCCGCCCAGAAAGTGCTGAATCTGAGCCAGATGCAGTTCGGCCTGAGCAGTGAAAGTAATCGCAAGCTGGAGCAGCAGCGCATCGACGCGGCCATTCGTAACCTGACCGAACGCGTGGTGGCTGTGGCGCATGCCATGGGACGCAATCCTGCGGACGCCGTGCTGGAAACGGTGGATTTCGAGGGCTCTGGAAACTATGATCGCCCGCAGCAAGGCTCCTTCAACAAGATGGAAATGCGAGCGGCATCAGATTCTGATGTGGCTGAGCCCAGTTTCGAGCCAGGTGAGACTACGCTCCAGACTCAAGTGGTGGGCAAGGTGCGCTTCAAGTAGGCGGCCTCTGCGAGCAGGCGTCCCTACTTGCTTTGTTTTGCAGGAGGAAAAACTGTACATCGTGTTTGCTGCCGGGTCGTCTAGAATAGTGGCACTTTCATTTCAGATTAACAATAAAGCGTTTCGCGATCCGGAGTTATCTTGAACAATTATCCTCATCCGATCATTGCCCGTGAAGGCTGGCCTTTCTTGGGCATTGCCGTTGTGGTCGCTATCGTCGTCACCCTGTTGGCTGGTGCCTGGTCGATTCCTTTCTGGATCATTGCCCTGTTCGTGCTGCAGTTTTTCCGTGATCCACCGCGCACCATTCCCAGCGATCCTGCTGCCGTACTATCGCCTGCCGATGGCCGTATCGTAGTGGTGGAGCAGGTGCAAGACCCTTATGCTGATCGTCAAGCCCTGAAAATCAGCGTTTTCATGAATGTTTTCAATGTCCATTCCAACCGCGCACCGGTGGATGGTCAGGTAGTGAAGGCGCAGTATTTTCCCGGAAAATTTGTCAATGCCGATCTGGACAAGGCCTCGGTTGAAAACGAGCGCAACGCACTGGTCATCACGACGCCACAGCAGCAGATCGTGACCTGCGTGCAGGTGGCCGGCCTGATTGCCCGTCGGATTCTGTGCTACGTGGATGTCGGTGCCAGCCTGACGCGGGGTCAGCGCTATGGCTTCATCCGCTTTGGCTCGCGCGTAGACGTGTATTTGCCCTTGACCGCCGTGCCCAAAGTCATGGTAGGGCAGAAGGTGTCGGCGACCGAAACCATTCTGGCCGAGCTGTAAGTCATTGCCTGTTGCAGGAATCTGAACAAGGAACCGCATGGCCTTCAATCGTCGCAAGCCGACTGGCAACACGCCGCCTTCGCGTATCGGCCGCCTGACCAAGAAAACGCTGCGCTCGCGTACAGGTGCGCAAAATAGGCGAGGCGTGAATGAGGAAGCCGAAGCGCGGGTGCGCCACCGCGGAATTTACCTGTTGCCTAACGCTTTCACGACAGCCAATCTGTTCTGCGGGTTTTACGCCATTGTCATGGCTATGAATTTGAAATTTGATCATGCCTCGATTGCGATTTTCGTGGCCATGATCCTCGACAGCGTGGATGGACGGGTGGCAAGGTTGACCAACACCCAGAGCGAGTTTGGGGAACAGTACGACAGCCTGGCAGACATGGTGTCCTTCGGCGCAGCGCCGGCGCTGGTGATTTACGAATGGTCCTTGCGCGGCTTGGGCAAATGGGGTTGGCTGGCCGCTTTTGTGTATTGCGCCGGTGCCGCATTGCGTCTGGCGCGCTTCAACACGAATATTGGCGTGGTCGACAAGCGTTACTTTCAGGGCCTCCCCAGCCCGGCCTCGGCCGCATTGGTTGCCGGCTTTGTCTGGCTGATGGACGATTTAGGGTTCAACGGCGCCAGTCTGGGCTGGGTGGCCTGGATGATTACGATCATTCCGGGCATTACCATGGTCACTAACGTCCCTTTTTACAGCTTTAAGGACATCAATTTCCGAAAGTCTGTCCCTTTCATCGCGCTCTTCCTGTTGGTACTGCTGTTTGTTCTGATTGCTATCGATCCGCCCACCATCTTGTTTGGCCTGTTCGTGCTGTACGCTCTGTCAGGTTACGCCATTTTTGGCTGGCGTCTGTTCAAGGGCAAGCCAGTTAGCATCGTACAAACCGAGGATGAGTGACAAAAGGGTAGGACTGCCTTCAAAATTTGAGAACAGCGCGCCTAAAAGGTTGCGCTTTTTCATGAATGGGCTTATAGTTTTTTCATGACACGCGAAATTCCCATTTCTGTCTTCCTCATCAGCAGCACGCCAACCTCCGGCCTGCTGCTGTCGCTGCTTCTACTGCGCTAAGGCGCATACACTCTTTCCTCCAATCTGCCGCGTTTTTCCGCTTCCCGTCCCAGTGGCGAGAGCAGAGAAGTTGCGTCGCAATCCGCTTTTGCCTTCACATTCTTTGCATCTCCCAAGGAGCATTTCATGGCCGCCTCTCCCGATAAATTAATTATTTTCGACACCACCTTGCGCGATGGTGAACAGTCTCCAGGCGCATCGATGACCAAGGATGAAAAAATCCGTATTGCCAAGCAACTGGAACGGATGCGCGTGGATGTCATCGAAGCCGGCTTTGCGGCCGCATCCGTGGGTGATTTTGAGTCCATCCGGGCGATTTCAGAAATCATCAAGGATTCGACTATTTGTTCGTTGTCACGCGCCAATGAAAGCGATATCAAGCGTGCAGCTGACGCTTTGGCACCAGCAGAACGCAAGCGCATTCACACCTTTATCGCGACATCAAACCTGCACATGGAGAAAAAACTGCGCATGAGTCCCGATCAGGTGCTGGAGCAGGCCGTGCAGGCAGTACGTTTGGCGCGTCAATTTACGGATGATGTCGAGTTCAGCCCAGAAGACGGTAGCCGGTCCGAGATGGATTTTCTGTGCCGTGTCATCGAAGCCGTGATTGCCGAGGGGGCCACCACCATCAACTTTGCCGATACAGTCGGCTATGGCGTACCCGAGCTTTACGGCAACATGCTGAAAACCCTGCGTGAACGTATTCCGAATTCAGATAAGGCCATCTGGTCGGTGCACTGCCATAACGACCTGGGCATGGCTGTTGCCAACTCTTTGGCAGGCGTGAAGATTGGCGGTGCACGTCAGGTGGAATGCACCATCAATGGCTTGGGCGAGCGCGCCGGCAACACCGCCCTGGAAGAAATCGTGATGGCAGTGCGCACCCGCAAAGATTATTTCAACCTGGAAGTCGGCATCGATACTACCCAGATCGTGCCTGCCTCCAAGCTGGTTTCCCAGATCACCGGTTTCAACGTGCAGCCGAACAAGGCCGTGGTGGGTGCCAACGCCTTTGCGCATGCGTCAGGCATTCATCAGGATGGCGTGCTCAAGGCGCGCGACACCTATGAAATTATGCGAGCCGAGGATGTGGGTTGGAGTGCCAACAAGCTGGTGCTGGGTAAGCTGTCGGGTCGCAACGCTTTCCGTCAGCGCTTGGAAGAACTCGGCATGGCCATGGCGTCTGAAGATGAATTCAATGCAACCTTCGTTCGCTTCAAGGAACTGGCCGACCGCAAGACCGATATCTTTGATGAAGACATCATGGCGTTGGTCTCGGACGAAATGCAAAGCAGCCAAACGGATCGCTTCCGCTTCGTGTCGCTGAAACAGTCTTCGAAATCAGGTTCCAAGCCTAGTGCGGAAGTGCTCTTTTCTGTGGATGGCAAGGAAGTGCGCTGCGCCGGTGAAGGCAATGGTCCGGTCGATGCGATCGTCAACGCAATCGAGTCCACCACCGACAGCGGTGCAGAATTGCTGTTATTTTCTGTGAACGCCATCACAACCGGTACTCAGTCTCAGGGCGAAGTCACCATGCGTCTGTCCAAGGCGGGTCGCATCGTCAATGGCGTGGGCGCTGATTTGGATATCGTCGTAGCCTCGGCCAAGGCCTATCTGTCGGCCTTGAACAAGCTGGAGTCCAAGGTTGAAAAGCTGAATCCCCAGATATAAGACATAAGATGCGAATTTTTTTTGCACGGGTTGTCTCCCAATTTGGGATACAGCCCGTTTTGCATTACAAGCTCATGAAGCCGAAAGGGAACCTCGAGTCGCGGTCATCAAACCGGCTATCGGGCGTATTCAGCAATTGCCGGACGATTCCTTGATTGTCGAAGTGAACGTGCATCACCGAATTCCAGACACCACTTTCCTTGTAGGGATAAGACCAGACTTCCAGGCTGGTGCGGGCAAAATAAGACGTATCGCTAGGGGCACCAATGGTGCGCAGCACATCTTCCTTATTACTTTGGCCGAGCTTGAGCAAGGCAAACTTTTCTGTGGCGAGGACTTCTTCATAAGACTTGAGGCGGCCATCCGGTCCGATGCGCGCCATATAGGTGGATTGACCCCACGGCCCATGCATGTACTCCAGCAACTGGTCTTCGCCGTCACGATAACGATGGGTGGGAGCGCCTAGTGCGCTCATTACGTCGGCTTCGGGTGTGCCAGGTGCCAACTGCGGTTGGCCAAAGCTGGCACAGGCCGACAGCAATGTCACCAGCAGCAGGTAAGCAAGTCGTGGTCGAATCATCATGTAGCCTTTCTCCTTCAGTAGAGGCGTCGATCAAATGTTTGACGCCTGCCTGTTTTCCGTTATACTGCGCCCCTGGTCATTTTGACCGGTTTAATTGATTGTTTGTTCACGGTGCGTGGGGTAGGGCTACTCTGTGCACCGCATGTGAAAGGAAATCCCATGTCCATCGAAAAAAGCGAAAAAGCCGCGATCATTTCCGATAACGCACGCGGCCAGAACGATACCGGCTCCCCTGAAGTTCAGGTCGCCCTGCTGACCGCACGCATCAATGACCTGATTGGTCACTTCCAGACCCACTCCAAGGACCATCACTCGCGTCGCGGCCTGATCACGATGGTCAATCGTCGCAAAAGCTTGCTGACCTACTTGCGTAATAAGGATGCCGCTCGTTATCGTTCGCTGATCGAAAAACTGGGCCTGCGTAAGTAATCGTAGGTTGAACAAGTTTTGTATGCTGAAATGCCTGCATCAGGACACTGATGCAGGCATTTTGTTCATCTAGGGCAATGGCCCACGCTAACATCCATTTCCAACTAGATTGTAAAGCGCGCCCCTATCTGTCATGTACGCAGGGGACTTGTAATGAGGTGAACGATAGCGCCTGAAAATCTGTCGGAAAAATCAGAAAGGAAATACCGTGTTCAATAAAGTTACCAAGACCTTCCAGTATGGTCAGCACCAAGTCACCTTGGAGACCGGCGAGATCGCTCGCCAGGCTTCCGGCGCTGCCCTAGTATCCATCGAGGATACAGTTGTGCTGGCGACCGTCGTCGCCCGCAAGGATGCTAAGCCCGGCCAGGATTTTTTCCCACTGACCGTTGACTATATCGAGAAAACCTATGCCGCTGGCCGTATTCCTGGCGGCTTTTTCAAGCGCGAAGGCCGCCCCTCCGAAAAAGAAACGCTGACCTCGCGTCTGATCGATCGTCCGATCCGCCCTCTGTTCCCAGAGGGTTACATGAATGAAGTACAGGTCGTCGTGCACGTGTTGTCGGTCAATCCTGAGATTGATCCCGATATCGCCGCCATGATCGCTACTTCA
>JBBSSV010000073.1:0-7897 GCA_038241705.1 Burkholderiales bacterium
CGGTGCCCTGGCTGGCAACCAGATGATCGACAAGAACCGCAACTCTGATTTGGCCACGGCTTATCAGGTCGGCGTTCGCATGGACAATGGCGGCTATCAGACTCTGACTCAGCCCGACGTCAGCAACCTGAGCATCGGGCAACGGGTGCGCATCGAAAACGGCCGGGTTTACCGTTATTGATTTCAAAGATGCTTGAACCTTCAAATTCAAGCATCTTTGACTCTGTCCTAGCGGATTCGTACGTGTTCGTTAGAGCATCCAAGATCTGGCTTTCTTTTCAGCTTCAAGCATTTGACTGGAAAGAGAGCCATTTTTTTGAGCAAGACAAAATGCCAAGAATTTTTTTCAAGCGCAATGGTCTAATATTTACCCTTGCAGTTGCCAGCTTGGTTTTTGCGACATCCGCCATCGGACAAGAGCCTGGTAAGACTGATCTTGTGCAATGGCCTCAGGAAGATGTGACACCCGAAGCGCATTACAAACTTCCAGGAAGGAAGCCGGCGCAGCCTTCGAAGAGCAAAAAAAAGAATGTCGTGCTCAACCCAAGAATGAACGGCAGCAATGCATGAAAGGAGCAATGCAACAATGGAAGGGTGATTTGGAGCGCGCAAAATCCCTACATGGCTCGAAGCACTGATATTTTTTGTTCAACTCGCAGCCGGCAAAAGAAGTTCAGGCGGCAGATTGGCCTGGTCAGCGGGATGAAGACATGAACAACATAGGAGGTGCACCATGTTTCTAAGACTGCGTCGGCTGGTACAACTCACTGGACGAGAAACAATTTTTTTGTGGTACGCCTGTCGTGATTCGCGCACACCTGCGCTGGCCAAGGTGGCTGCCGCAGCAGTTGCGGTATACGTCATCTGCCCTATCGATTTCATCCCCGACATTTTTCCTGTCATGGGATGGGTGGACGATGTTGCTCTACTCGCCTTGGCGGTGCCGGCTGCGGCTCGCTTGGTGCCCGCAGATCCGGCTCACGATGCCCGACTGGCTGCCAACCGCCTGCTTGCGCGCTGGAAGTTCTGGCGCCGCGACCCATAGGTGTGGCGAGGCAGTCCTTGGGCGGATTGAGCGCTCTTCCCCGCTAAAACGGCCCACATGGTAAGTCGTCGTGGCACATTCTGTCGTCAAGCAGGTTGGGTGCTCAAACCTTTGGGCAAGGGAAAGACCACCTTCTCTTCCACCCCCTCGAGTAGGCGCACGTTATTGACGCCGAAGGTCTTCAGTTGGTCGATTACGGCTTGGACCAGAACCTCCGGGGCTGATGCCCCTGCCGTGACGCCTACACGTCGTTTGCCTTCCAACCACGCCGGATCAATCAAGCTAGCGTTATCGATCATGTAAGCGGTCGTACCTTTCTTTTCCGCCACTTCGCGTAAGCGATTGGAGTTAGAACTGTTTGGGCTGCCCACAACAATCACTACATCCACCTGCGGTGCCATGAACTTGACTGCTTCCTGGCGGTTAGTGGTGGCGTAGCAGATATCCCCTTTTTTAGGTTCGGCAATCTCAGGAAAGCGGGCCTTCAGGGCACTGATGATGTCTGCCGTATCGTCCACTGACAGCGTGGTTTGCGACACATAGGCCAGTAATTCTGGATTCGCAACCTGCAGATTTCCTACATCTTCCACAGTTTCGACCAAATGCATGCCAGTTTCCGTCTGGCCCATAGTGCCCTCGACTTCCGGGTGGCCTGCATGACCGATCATGATGATCTCACGCGCTTCCCGACGCATCTTTGCAACTTCCATGTGTACCTTGGTCACCAAAGGGCAGGTGGCATCGAAGACGGTCAGTCCGCGTGAGCGGGCTTCTTTCTGCACTGCCTTGGAAACGCCATGAGCAGAGAAAATTACGGTATTGCCGTCCGGGACATCTTCCAGTTCTTCGATAAAAATGGCACCCTTGTTACGCAGGTCGCTCACAACATAGGCGTTATGGACAATCTCATGGCGCACATAAATCGGTGCGCCAAACTGAGCCAATGCCCGTTCGACAATCTCTATGGCCCGGTCCACGCCCGCGCAAAACCCGCGCGGCTGTGCCAGCAATATTTCTCTTTCCATAATCGTGTTCCTCATTCTCAGTGCCTTGCCCAAACGCTTCTGTCACGCTTGCAGCAGGGACAGACTGTTCACAATATCGCAATGATATTGACTTCAAACCTGATGACCTGCCCTGCTAAGGGATGGTTCAGGTCTATCCAGACATCTGTGCCTTCTTCACCACACCACATCCCCGAAAAACGCTGGCCTTGGGAAGTGACAAACTCCAGCATATCGCCTTTTTGATAGAAAGCATTCTCGGAGTCCGCACCCGCCAACTGACTGCGCGACAAACGCTTCACCAGTTCCGGCTTGCGTTCGCCAAAGGCCAAGACCGGCTCCAGTTCCACGGCATGGCTAGTGCCTTCGGCCAGCCCCATCAGTTGCACCTGCAGAAAGGGCGCAAGTTGCAGACTGCCCATCTGCAAGGTTGAAGGCTGGGCGCCAAAGGTACTAACCACGATTTGCCCGCCTGCTTGCAATTGGTAGTGCAGCGTCAAAAAAGAAGTTTCCTCGACGAAATTTTGTGGTAAATTTGACATCATTCTGGACCATGTAATCGCCCTATTTTAAGCCAGCTGAGTTTGGGATAGTCGGATTCTTGCCACGTATGCTTTCCCCCTGCTTCAGCAGACTACCAACTTTTTCATTTTTATCATGACCATCAAGGAATGGCCGGCAGATCAACGCCCCCGAGAACGCCTTATTAAGCAGGGTGCCCAGGCGCTGTCTGATGCGGAATTGCTGGCCGTTTTCCTGCGTATTGGCGTCGCTGGCAAGAGCGCGGTGGACTTGGGGCGAGACATGCTGGCTCATTTTGGGTCGATCAACGCCCTGTTTGGTGCTTCCCTACCTGAATTCTGTGTCCTCGGCGGCCTTGGCCCTGCAAAATTTTCGCAACTGCAGGCTGTGCGCGAACTGGCACGCCGCGCACTTGAAGAAGAACTGCAAGCCGGCATCGCCCTGAATTCGCCCGAAGCTGTGCGCCGTTATCTGAAGCTCTACCTGGGCAGCAAGCGCCATGAAGTCTTTGTCGTACTCTTCCTGGATGTCAAGAATCGCTTGATTGCAACCGAGGAAATGTTCCAGGGCACGCTGACCATGGCCAGCGTCTATCCCCGGGAAGTCGTGAAAGCTGCCTTGCGTCATAATTGCGCCCACCTGATCCTGGCACATAACCATCCGTCAGGCGTAGCCGAACCCAGCGCAGCCGACCATTCCCTTACTGCTACATTGCAACAGGCTCTGCGACTGATAGATGTAAAAATATTGGATCATTTCATTGTGGCCGGATCGGCAATCTATTCGTTCGCCGAGGAAGGCAAGCTCTAGCCTGTTAACCAATAGGGCTTGCGTGCGCTTACATGACCAAGGACTTTTCTTTCAAGCCTCAAGCGATATTGCTGCGCTCTTCCGAAAAGGAAACGTTTCCTGCAAGTCACTGTGTGCTGGCGACAAACGACGGCATGACTGATTGGGATTATGCCATAATTTGTTAAATAAA
This sequence comes from Burkholderiales bacterium, assembly GCA_038241705.1. Lineage (GTDB taxonomy): Bacteria > Pseudomonadota > Gammaproteobacteria > Burkholderiales > Burkholderiaceae_D > JBBSSV01. Next base: position 3,554 of record JBBSSV010000073.1, read on the forward strand.
TATACTAAATAAGACACAATTTATTTGTGTAAGTCGTTGAATTTCTTTAATAATTTCTATATACTTCGATTTTCCAATTGTGGAACATTTGAGGAGTCAGCATGGCACGTGTTTGCCAAGTCACGGGAAAAGCGCCGATGGTCGGCAACAAGGTTTCCCATGCCAATAACAAAACCAAACGCCGGTTTCTGCCTAACTTGCAAAACCGCCGTATTTTCGTGGAATCGGAAAACCGCTGGGTTTCCCTCCGTCTTTCCAACGCCGGCTTGCGTGTGATCGACAAGATCGGCATTGATGCCGTGCTGGTGGATATGCGCGCCCGCGGCCAAAAAATCTAATCAGCAGAATAAAGAGGATCCATCATGGCTAAATCAGGCCGCGACAAAATCAAGTTGGAATCGACCGCAGGCACTGGTCATTTCTATACCACCACCAAAAACAAGCGCAACATGCCTGAAAAAATGGAGATCATCAAATTTGATCCCAAAGTACGCAAGCATGTGGCTTACAAAGAGGCCAAGATCAAGTAATTGGTCTGCTCCTCAACAACAGCCCGCACGGATCTTCCGGCGGGCTGTTTTTTTTGGGCGGATACTTCCCAGTCAAGTGCGAAGGTAATATGCAATTTACGAAGACAGAGCATCATCGTAATAGTATTGCCGCCCAAGGCTGCCCGGCCATGCTTCTGCCTTCCTTGCCTAGCACTTTTGTAAGAGTGACGGCATCATTCCAATGGAGGAACCACATGCTGTTTCGCCAGTTGTTTGAACCGATTTCCTGTACCTACACTTACCTACTCGGCTGCGAAGACACCGGCCAGGCCATTCTGGTCGATCCCGTGATCGTTGCCATGGAACGAGATCTGACAGAAATTCACTACTTCGGGATGACGCTGGCCTGTACGCTGGAAACGCATATCCACGCCGACCACATCACTGCGGCGCTAAGCCTGAAGCAGCGCACTGGGTGCCAGATTGCCGTGCCTGCCTTGCGCCGACGTGTGCATCGAAGAAGGCAAACCGCTGCAATTGGGTAGCATCACCTTGCACCCCCTACATACGTCTGGCCATACCGATGGGCATTTTTCCTACCAACTGGACGAACGGGTCTTGACAGGTGATGCGTTGCTGATCAATGGGTGCGGCCGCACCGATTTTCAGAATGGCGATGCAACTACTCTTTACCGTAGCGTCCACGAGAAACTCTTTGCACTGGCGGAAAACACGCTGGTGTATCCAGGACACGACTACCACGACAGCCGAGTTTCATCGATAGGGCAGGAAAAGCAGCGCAATCCACGTCTCGGCGGCCAGCGCAGCCTGGAAAAATTTATTGACCTCATGGCCAATCTGAATCTTCCCTATCCGCGTTTCATTGATTATGCGGTGCCGGGCAACCGCCAATGCGGCATCTGCCCGCAAGACTTGCCGTCCAAACTCGCCCAATACTGCGACCAGATGCGTCATAGCCCGCAAGGGTGAGGCCGGCCACATCCCAGGCGGCCCCCCATTCTGTTTCTGTTACTGGCAAATTCCTAACGGCTTGGCAGCCTCAACCCAAGAGCACAGCGACAGCGCAGAAAAAAGACGACCCGATTAATGGGTCGTCTTGGCTTGTCTTTCAGTCACGCCTCAAGGGCAATCAGGCATAACTACGCAAGCGCAATGAAAAATCCTGTAATGCTTGGATGCCGGACGCTTCTGCCCGGGTGCACCAGTCCTGCAGTTGTTGCAGCAACTGCTCGCTGGTCGAGTGGGAACGGCTCCATAGAGACGCCAACTCAATACGCATCTCGTGCATAGTCTGCAAGGTCTTACTATGAGCAAAGAACTCGGTCAATTGCTGCTGCTGGGTCTCAGGCAAACGGCCCGGTTCGCTGTGCAGCGCCTTGCGCACCGATTTGAGCATGCCCGACTCCAACTGTTGCTTCTTTTTCAGCTCGCTCACTTCCTCGTGCCAGGTGCGCTTCAATGATTGGGCGTACTTGGCCATGACATCGTAGCGATTGGCAATCACCGACTGCAGCGTTTCCAGATCAGCGGCAGTCTTCTGTGAGTCAAATTTTGGCTCAGGTGCAACCTTCTTGACCGTAGCCAGCCCTAAGATTTCCAAAATGCGGATATACATCCAGCCAATGTCGAACTCATACCACTTGCTCGACAGCTTGGCCGAACTGCCAAAGGTGTGATGGTTGTTGTGCAACTCCTCACCACCGATCAGGATGCCGATCGGGAAGACGTTAGTGGCCGCATCGGCACACTCATAATTACGGTAACCCCAGTAATGCCCAATACCATTGATGATGCCGGCCGCGGTGATCGGAATCCACATCATCTGCACTGCCCACACCGAAACGCCGATCACACCAAACAGCATGACGTTAATCACGAACATTAGGACAATGCCCATGGTGCTGTGACCGGTATACAGGTTACGCTCAATCCAGTCGTCCGGCGTACCATGACCATAACGCTCCACGGTTTCCTGGCTCTTGGTTTCGGTCTGATACAGTTCGGCACCTTCAAACAGGACCTTCTTGATGCCACGGGTGACAGGGCTGTGTGGATCTTCTTCGGTGTCACATTTGGCATGGTGCTTGCGGTGTACCGCTGCCCATTCCTTGGTGACCATACCGGTGGTCAGCCAGAGCCAGAAACGAAAAAAATGGCTGGGGATCGCATGCAACTCCAAAGAGCGGTGCGCTTGGCAGCGATGCAAAAAGATGGTGACAGCTGCGATAGTGATGTGGGTTACCAAGAAGGTGTACCCGATGACCTGCCAAGTACTGGCGCCAGTCAAGCCATTTGACAAAAAATTCAGAAAAGAGTCCATAACTGCGCTCAAGTTCACTCCTGTTGCATGTAAACAAGGGATAAAGGGAGGCGCTTGGCTTGTGGCTGGCGCCGCGTGATGCAACGAGAATTGTACGCGGAATCAGAAGATTACAGACTAAAATCCAGCTTCCAGCTCTATTAGGACACTTAATATTCAGGAAAAAACCACGTTTATTGTCTTTTAGGCAAGCAACGCGCTTTCTGGCGTTAGCGCTTTCAGCTTTCCGGCTTTTTCCGCTCGAGGACCGCAGCAAAAAATCCATCAGTCTGGTGTTGGTGTGGATCGAGCTTGAGATAATCCTGCATGTCCAGCTCGATTTTTTGTTCAGCCAGGACGGTCTGCATTGGTACCAGAACAAAATCCTCCCGGCTGCCCAGGAACTGTTGCACGATGGCTTCGTTCTCTTCTTCCAAAATGCTGCAGGTGGCATAAATCAGCCGTCCACCCGGCTTGACCAGGCGAGCTGCGCCAGCCAGGATCGCAGCCTGACGTACATTCAGCTCTTCCAGGGAAATCGGTGTCTGGCGCCATTTGAGATCAGGGTTGCGGCGCAAGGTGCCCAGACCAGTACAAGGCGCATCGACCAGAACGCGGTCAATTTTGCCTGCCAAGCGCTTGATCTTGACGTCGTTTTCGTGCGCAAGCACGCCCGGATGAACGTTTGACAGTCCACTTCTAGCCAGTCGTGGCTTCATGCGTGCCAGCCTTTTTTCCGAGACATCAAAGGCATACAAGCGGCCGGTGTTGCGCATGGCAGCACCCAGTGCCAGCGTCTTGCCACCTGCTCCGGCACAAAAATCCGCCACCATTTCACCGCGCTTGGCACCTACAATCTGTGCCAGCAACTGACTGCCCTCGTCCTGGACTTCGATCACGCCCTGCTTGAACAGCGGTAGGTTTTGCAATGTTGGTTTTTTGACTACGCGCACGCCCAGGGCTGCATATGGCATGGCCGTGCCCACGATCGGCGCCAGTGCCAACTCGGCAATCACCTCATTCCGGTTGCCTTTGATCGCATTCACGCGCAAGTCCATTGGCGCCTGCTGGTTCAGCGCCTCGGCCAGCGTCAGCGTTGCGGCTTCGCCGTGGCGCGCCACTAGTTTTTCATACAGCCAGGGCGGAAAGTTTGAGCGTATTTGAGGAGGCAGCAAGGTCCGATCAATGGCCTGAATGCCGTGTAGCCACTCTTGCTCCTGTTCGCTCAGACCACTGATCGCATCCACGCCGACGGTATCGGCCAAGCCCAGCAGTACCAGGCGACGCATGGCAGAACCACTGCCGGATTCGGCAAAATTGGTATACACACTTTTGTGGCGCAGCACGCTGTAGGCCGCTTCGGCGATCAGCCCTCGTTCGCGCGAACCCAATCGGGAGTTTTCGCGGAAATAGCGGGACAACATTAAATCTGCCGGTGCGGTCAAGAGCAAGACTTCGCGCAGGACGGCTTCGGTATGGGGAATGATTGCAGGAGGCAATCTCATGAAGTTTCTCTCATCAAGCAAAGGTGAA
>JBBSSV010000074.1:0-7885 GCA_038241705.1 Burkholderiales bacterium
GCGTATTCGTTCATAACGGAGCCCGGCCTGATGCATAGCATTCCAGCACGGAATTATACGTGTCCTCCTGCCCGACTTTAGAACCCTAACCCTTCCCTTCTCAGGATGTCAGCAGTTCTTGCGCATGCTTGCGCGTGGTCGGCGTAATTTCAAGGCCGCCCAGCATGCGCGCGACTTCCTCCACCCTTTCTTTTGCTCCTAGCGCATAGATCAGAGAAACGGTACGGCCATCGGCCACTGTATCCTTGCTGACCTGAAAGTGCTGGCTGCCTTGGCTGGCGACTTGGGGCAAGTGGGTCACGCACAGCACCTGCCGTTCCTGCCCCAGGCGCTTGAGCAGGCGGCCCACGACTTCAGCCACCCCGCCGCCAATGCCGCTATCGACTTCATCGAAAATTAAAGTCGGGACAGTGGTGGCGCTGGACGTAATGACGGAAATAGCCAGAGAGATCCGCGCCAGTTCGCCCCCGGACGCTACCTTGGCCAACGGTCGCGGCACGGTACCGGTATGGCCTGCCACCAGAAACTCCACCTGTTCCAACCCGTGTGCAGCCGGTTCGCATGCTGGCAAGGCGATTTCGAAGCGCCCGCCGGCCATACTCAAGGTTTGCATGGCCTCGGTCACGGCCTGCTCCAGAAGGCGGGCTGCCTTAGTGCGAGCCTGTGACAGCTTCTCAGCCACCTGCAGATAAGTGGCCTTGCGCGCTTCTTCCTGTTGGCGCAGGCCTTCCAGATCACTGGTCTCGGACAGTTGCTGCAACTGCTGCTGAAGTCTGGTCAATTCCTGCGGCAAGTCCTCTGGCATTAACTGGAACTTGCGCGCCATGGAATGCGTGGCTTCCAGGCGCGACTCTACTTCCTGCAGACGCGCTGGGTCCAGGTCCACCCGCGCCAAGTATTCATTCAGGGCATAGACTGCTTCCTGCAACTGAATCTGGGCTGGCTCCAATGCTTCCAGCACCGGGTGCAGGCTGTTGTCCACCTCTAGAAGCTTGCGCAGGCGCAGGTTCAGCCCCGACAACTGGGACAACATGGGTGGCGCTTCGGCTTCAGAATCGGATTCCGAGATCAGTTCCAGCGCCTCCTGGGCCCCTTCGATCAGACTGGCCGCATGCGACAGGCGGCTGTGTTCATTGCTGATCTCGGCCCATTCGTCCGCTTGCGGGCTCAGTTTTTCCAGTTCGTTTACCTGCCACTCTAGGCGCTCGCGTTTCAGCATGACCTGGCGGACATCTCGTTCAAATTCAGCCCGTTGCCTGACCACAGCTTGCCAGGTACGGTAAGCCACTGCGACTTCCTGCACATTTTCTTGCAGGCCGGCCTGATAGTCCAGCAAGGCGCGCTGCGACTGAGCCTTGAGCAAAGATTGGTGGGCATGCTGGCCATGGATATCGACCAGCAGATCACCAACCTCGCGTAACTGCGCCGCCGTGGCGGCGGTGCCATTGATGAAAGCTTTTGAACGCCCTGCACTATCGATCACGCGCCGCAGGAGCAACTGACCTTCTTCGCCTTCGTAGGCATTTTCAGTCAGCCAGGCTCGGGCGGCGGCGGGCGGCGAAAACTCGGCCGTGATATCGGCCCGGCTCGCGCCTTCGCGCACCACACTCGAGTCACCGCGTGCGCCCAGTACCAGCGCCAGAGCATCGATCAGGATGGACTTGCCGGCGCCGGTTTCACCGGTGAAGACAGTAAAGCCGGTGGCCAATTCAAGCTCAATGGCGTCGACAATGACAAAATCGCGGATGGAGAGAGTACGCAGCATGTGAGCAGGATTCACCAAGGTTGGGAAGCGCTTGCGAACGCCCGCGATTACAGCGCGCGTCCAGATAAGGTAGCAGCCGACCAACGCCGGGCGGCGAGCCACCACTTGAATCGAGCGAGAAACGTGCCAGCCTGACTAGCTATCCGTCGGGGATTCGTTCCAGTGCAGTTTCTTGCGCAAGGTATCGTAATAGCTCCAGCCCTGCGGATGCAAGAAGGTAGTCGTATGCGGCGAGCGCCGGATCACGATACGGTCATGATGCAGCAGTCTGGCCACGGATTGCATGTCGAAATTGACGTTGCTGTTGCGGCCGCCAATGATTTCGATGTCGATTTCGCTATGGTCGGGTACCACGATCGGACGGTTCGACAGCGCGTGCGGCGCGATCGGCACCATCACGATACCGTTCAAGGTGGGGTGCAGCAAAGGCCCGCCAGCGGAGAGCGAATAGGCGGTGGAGCCAGTAGGTGTGGACACAACCAATCCATCCGAGCGCTGGGTATACATAAACTGGCCACTCACGTGTACGCTCAGTTCCACCATGCCCGAGCCGCTACCGCGCGACACCACAATATCATTGAAGGCTGTAGTCTCGACGATGGCCTTGCCGTTACGCACTACCGCGCCCTGCAACAGGCCACGCTTTTCCGACTTGATCTTGCCACTGAGCATTTCCGTCAGAACCGGGATCATCTGCTCGATGGAAATGTCGGTCATGAACCCCAGTCGGCCCTGGTTGACGCCGATCAGCGGCACGTCATAGGGCGCGAGCAACCGGGCAATGCCGAGCATGGTGCCATCACCACCAACAATAATGGCGGCATCGGCCTGTTCGCCGATCTCGGCGGGTGTCAGGGCTGGAAAGTCCTTGAAACCGAAGCTTTTGGCGGTTTCGGCTTCGAACAGGACGGTGCGACCGCTGTCCTGTAAAAAACGGGCAAGTGCGGTTAGCGCGCCGGCGATGTGCGGCGCAAACTGTTTGCCGACGATGGCAATCGTTTGATAGGGTGCAGAGGACAGCATGGAGCGATTAGACCATAATTGCAGTGATTCATGCACTCCCTCCACTACGCTGGCATCCGAACTGGGGCTTTTGCGCATCACCCACAAAAACCTGTAAACCCCCGGCGGTACAACAGCCCTCTTTATTTTTTCCTGCTTACTAAAGAACGCCATGCCTTCTGTACACGCTGTACTGTTTGATCTGGATGAAACCTTCTGGCCGATCATCCCTGTAATCATGCAGGCAGAAAACATTCTCTTCGACTGGATGCGCGAGCATGCGCCCGCCGTTACTGCGCGCCACAGCATCGCCAGCCTGCGCGAGCAGCGCAAGGCCATGGCGGGGGAGCATGCGAGCTATGCCTATAATCTGCAAATGCTGCGCCGGCATGCGCTTGAAAAAGTGTTTACCGAATGCGGCGAAGATCCCCGCAAGGTCGAATTGGCCATGCAACTGTTCGACCGGGAACGCAACCAGGTTACGCCCTATGACGATGTGCACCCTGTCCTGGACGCTCTAAAACTCCGAGTGCGCTTGGGAACCATCACCAACGGCAGCGCCGATCTGGAGGCGATTGGGCTGGCACCCTATTTTCAATCCATGATCGCCGCCAACCGCTATGGCAGTGCCAAGCCTGACCCCTCGATTTTTCATGCGGCCTGCGCCGAATTGGGGGTCTCACCTGAGAAAGCGGTGTACGTGGGCGATGACCCGGCAATGGATGTGGCAGCCGCCAGCGCAGCTGGTTTGCAGACTGTCTGGGTGAATCGCAGCAATGTCGCTGCCGACCAGGTCATGCCAGCTGAGGTCTATCCAGACCTGATCTGCACGACCCTGCATGAGCTACTGCCGTGGTTACAAGACCGACTTGCCTCTCCTACGTTGATCAAAGCGAACCCTTGACATGAAACTGGACCAACGTGCCCAAACATTGCTCAAGACCCTGGTCGAGCGCTACATTGCAGACGGCTTGCCAGTCGGCTCGCGTGCGCTGTCCCAGATTTCTGGCCTGGATCTGTCGCCCGCGACCATTCGCAGCATCATGGCGGACCTGGAAGACATGGGTTTTGTGGCTAGCCCGCATACCTCGGCCGGGCGTATCCCCACCCCGCGCGGCTACCGTCTGTTCGTAGATACATTGCTGACGGTCGAGCCCATCGATGAAGTCGCACTCGAATCTCGCCTACAGCCCCGGCGCCAGACGGATTCACCCAGCCGCATCATTGCCAACGCCGCCCAGGTGCTGTCCTCGTTGTCACAATTTGCCGGAGTGATATTGACCCCGCGGCGGGAAATGATTTTCCAGCAGATCGAATTCCTGCGCCTGTCTGAAAAACGCATTCTGCTGGTAATTGTGGCCCCGAACGGTGATGTCCAGAACCGCCTGCTGCTAACCGAATCCGACTACACGCCGTCACAACTGGTGCAGGCGGCCAATTACATCAATCAGCACTACGCTGGTCAAAGCTTCGAGACGATGCAGCGGCGCTTGCGCGAGGAAGTACGGCAATTACGCGACGACTTGAACCGACTGTTGCAGGCCGCGGTTGAGGCTGGCAGCGATGTCATGGCCGATCAGGACGAGGAAATGGTGATTGCAGGCGAAAGCAACCTGTTGGGTGTCAGCGACCTGTCGTCCAACCTAGCTTCGTTGCGTAAGCTATTCGACCTTTTTGAGCAAAAAACCACCCTGATGCAGTTGCTGGACATGTCAGGCAAGGCCTCGGGCGTGCAAATTTTTATTGGGGGCGAATCTCATTTAATGCCGATCGAAGACACCAGCATTGTCACCGCCCCATACGGCGTCGATGGCAAAATTGTTGGCACCCTGGGCGTGATCGGCCCGACCCGAATGGCCTATGACCGGGTGATTCCCATCGTCGACATCACGTCGCGCCTGCTGTCCAATGCCCTGAGCCAGCCTCGAGGTGGCTCCGAATAAGCACGGCGCTACCGATCAGGTTGATCAGTTGTCGTTATCGCGATGCGGGCAATTGACCTTGGTGCAGTTACCATAAAGAGACAGCGCATGGTCGGTCAGGCTGAAGCCGTGGGCTTCTGCGATTTTGTACTGTCGGCGCTCGATCTCCTCGTCGAAGAATTCTTCGACCCGGCCACAATCCAGACAGACCAGATGGTCGTGGTGATTACCTTCGTCCAGTTCAAAGACCGCCTTGCCTGCTTCGAAGTGGTGCCGGCTCAGGATCCCGGCTTGCTCGAACTGCGTCAGCACACGATAGACAGTGGCTAGACCGACATCCATACTTTCGGCCAACAAGGCTTTGTAAACGTCTTCCGCACTTAGATGGCGAACGGCGCTGGTCTGGAAAACCTGAAGTATCTTCAGCCGCGGCAAAGTCGCTTTGAGGCCGCTAGCTTTGAGTTCACAGGGGTTCTCGGACATGTTGTTACTCTTGGGAATAGGGATGTCAAAGCCTGTTGCCAAGCTTTTTTAAAGGGGATGATTTCAAGCATTGCGGCCTTGATAGGGTCCGCTCAGCCGCAACCATGTATCGCTATAGTTTAGCCTATCCACCCGCCATGGCGGCGGTGCACCCTGCTGCCGCTTGCGGTGTGTCGCCCCGAAAAGAGACGAAGGCGATAATCTGCTTTATCATATGGCGCTTGGCAAACCTGCCTCACTGTTGGGATCATTCCATGCGCCTGTCGACTTCTTCTGTTCGTGCTTCTTCCCTGGGTTCGCGCAGCCTGCTATGGCTGCTTGTTGTGGGATTACTGGGGGGCTGTGCCAGCAAAAACCCCCTAATGGAAGAGCCTGCCAGTAATGTCGCCACCACCGTTGTGGCCGATCCGGCCAAAGCGGTCCCAACTGATGCGCAAGACCATACGGGCGTGCAAACTGTCAAGAATCGACGTTTCCTAGGCTTTTTGTCTCCCTACCGCCCTAACATCCAGCAGGGTAATTTCGTCTCCAAGGAAATGGTGTCCCAGTTGCGCAAGGACATGACGCCAGAACAGGTGCGTTTCATCCTGGGTTCACCCCTGTTGACGGACATGTTCCATGCCAATCGCTGGGATTACCCTTTCCGCTTGGTCAAGGGCAATGGTGTGACCACCACCAGTCGCGTCACTGTCTTTTTTGATAACGAGCGGCTGGCACGTATAGTCGGTGGCGACCTGCCCACCGAAGAAGACTACCTGGCCCGCATTGCGGAAGGCGACAAGGTCAAAAAGACTAAAAGCAAACTTTCTCAGCCAGCGCCAGCACCTGCAGCCGAACCCAGCGCTCCTGCGGCTACTCCCACATTCTGATTTACAGCACGCTGTGTCCGGGACATTCGCGCCGGAGGCCGCGCTGCCACGTTGTCTGGACCCACTGAAACCATGAAACCTTTGAACATTGCCGTTGCCGGCGCCTCCGGGCGCATGGGACACATGCTGATCGACGCCGTTTGCAACGCTGACGATGCCCGCCTGGCCGGCGCCTTGGATCTGGCCGACGCGCCCGCTCTCGGCAGCAATGCCACCGCTTTTATGGGTGTCCCCAGCGGGGTGCTGATTGAATCCGACCTAGCCAAGGGCTTGGCGGAGGCCGACTACCTCATCGATTTCACACGCCCCGAAGGCACGCTGCGCCATCTGGACTACTGCGCTGCCCATGGCATTAAACTCATCATCGGTACCACCGGTTTTGATGACGCTGGCAAGGCGGCGATTGCCGCAGCGGCTGAAAAAACCGCCATCGTCTTCGCGCCCAACATGAGCGTGGGCGTCAACGTCACCATGAAGCTGCTGGAACTGGCCGCCAAAAACTTTGCCGAAGGCTACGACATCGAGATCATCGAAGCCCATCACCGCTACAAGGTCGATGCGCCCTCCGGTACCGCGCTGAAAATGGGCGAAGTCATTGCCGAAGCGTTGGGGCGCGATCTGAAGACCGATGGCGTCTTTGCCCGGGAAGGCGTGACGGGCGAGCGCGATCCGTCGTCCATCGGCTTTGCCACCATCCGCGGCGGCGATATCGTTGGCGACCATACGGTGCTGTTTGCCGGCATCGGCGAGCGCATCGAGATTTCGCACAAATCGTCCAGCCGCGCCACCTACGCCCAGGGCAGCCTGCGGGCCGTGCGCTTTTTGGCTGACAAAATTACTGGTCTGTACGACATGCAGGACGTGCTGGGGCTGAAATAAGTCCATCACGCTCGCACCGGCCCTGCCCGGTGCGAGTCTTGGCCCTGTTGCGGTCGGTATAATCAGCGACCTGCTTTCCCTCTTCTTTTCCCTGCTCCCACATGTCAGAACACTATTCCCCCGCCGCCGTCGAGCAACAGGCTCGTGACCACTGGAAAGCTACCGATGCCTACCGAGCGGTCGAGCACGCCACCGACAGCAATGGCCAGGAAAAGAAGAAATTCTATGCCTGCTCCATGCTGCCCTATCCCTCCGGCAGGTTGCACATGGGTCATGTGCGCAACTACACCATCAATGACGTCATGGTGCGCTACCTGCGTATGAACGGCTACAACGTGCTGATGCCCATGGGCTGGGACGCCTTCGGCATGCCGGCCGAAAATGCGGCCATGGCCAATGGCGTGCCGCCAGCGCAATGGACCTATTCCAACATCGTCACCATGAAGGCGCAGATGGAATCCATGGGCTTGGCCATCGACTGGTCGCGCGAGATGACCGCCTGCAAGCCAGACTACTACCGCTGGAACCAGTGGATGTTCTTGAAGATGCTGGAAAAAGGCATCATCTATAAAAAGACGGGCAGCGTGAACTGGGACCCGATCGATCAGACCGTACTGGCCAACGAACAGGTCATCGACGGGCGCGGCTGGCGCTCGGGAGCGCTGGTTGAAAAGCGTGAAATCCCGATGTACTACGCCCGCATCACCGACTATGCCGAAGAGTTGCTGGACCATGTCGAGCACAAGCTGCCCGGCTGGCCCGAGCGCGTGCGCACCATGCAAATCAACTGGATCGGAAAGTCCACCGGCGTACGTTTTGCCTTCCCGCACGAGATCACTGACAGCAATGGCCAGTTGATTCAGGACGGCAAACTGTGGGTTTTCACTACCCGGGCGGACACCATCAAGGGCGTCACTTTTTGCGCGGTGGCCCCTGAGCATGCGCTGGCTACGCACGCAGCAGCA
>JBBSSV010000075.1:0-7815 GCA_038241705.1 Burkholderiales bacterium
GACAGATCAATCCGGTACGGTGGGTAAAACAGGACGACGTTGCCGACGTTGTAGCGTGCTGCCAAGGCAATCCCGATGGCAGCGGCAAACAAGACGATGATCCAGATGAAAATACGCATGATAGTCAAGATCCGGTGGCGAACAATCGTGCTCGCCGTTCATGGCAGCCATTCACCCTCATTGAGAGTTACCTGGCTGGCTGCGAATGGCGCTCAGGCTGTCGGACAGGTTGGTCATATCGATGGTCAGATCGCTGCTTTGCATCTGCTTGAGCAAGCGCAGAACGGTACGCGTGGATGGCGCCCCCAGATCGAAATAGCGCGCAATCGTTTCCTGAGCCGCCGACAAATCATCGCGGAACGTGGTTTCGTTGCGTGACCACAGTGCCAGCCGGGCGCTCAACAGACGCAGCTTGAGGTTTTCGCGGGCATAGAATTCTTCCGTGGGCGACAGTAGCAAAGCATCGGGAGTACCAACGGTGCGCACCCGAATCACCTGCTTGAGATCGGTCCAGAGTTCATGCGTCCAGCTGTGCCAGCCGTTTTCCAGATTCACGATGCCTTGCTGCACTGGACCCGGCAGGCGCTGCAGCCATGGGTGCACCCTGACGACGAGTCTAGAGTTGGCGTCGGCGCGAATAGCCTCTGTCTTACTTGTGGTACGCCTAATAGGCCTCGCCGCTTCGGTCAGCAAGGGCAGGCTGTCCACCTTGACGACTACCTGATCCAGGCGCGTTGCCAGCGCCGGCAAATCGACATTGGGCAAGAGTCGCAGCTTTTCGATGTCGCTTGCGATCGCTCGGCGTATGGTCACGCTTTGCGGATGATCGGAGCGTGCCAAGCGGGCATCGGCACTTTGCAAGGCAATCAGCGCGCCGCGCACATTGCCGGAGAGTTCCAGCTGCTGGTTAGCTGTGGACAGCACCTGCTCGGTTTCCGTCAGAGCCCAGTCATCGCGGTTCTTGGACAGTTCCTCATACAACTGCTCCAGCGTGACTTGCTGGTTTTGGGCTTCGGCCTGACGGCTTTCCAACTGATTAACTTTACGTTGCAGGGTGCGCTCATTGTCTTCCAAGCTTCGTACTAACTGACGCGTTTCCTGACTGACGTGATCATTGGATTGCAGACGTTGCGCCACCTCCTGACGTAAATCACGAATATCGTTACGACTTTGCCACCAGCCTGCCGCCAGAAGCACGACCAAAACCACCAAAACGACCGTCAACACCTGCCAAAGCGGGTGGATGACAGAACTTTTTTTCACACGACGCAACGGCGGCACCTGGGACGACGGCGCAGTGGCAGCGACAGATGGGTCGGACGGCTTGTCCGCAGAGGAAGAGTGTTCATTCATAGTGGGAATTGTAACGCGATGTACTTTTTTTGAGGCGCGTGAAAGAACTGATCTTGCACATGAAGCGCCAAGCTTTGCGCGCATCGACATGATCACGTTGTTTCTTAGCAACAGGCCTGCACAGCAGGCGCTTCAGGGTTGCTTTTTAGGGAGTTTCTGGCCTGCGCTATCCAAACCGTGCTACCAGCATATCTCTGCTTGCGTCAGGATTCAGGAATCTTCGATCTTACACATCGCCAGAATACCTGCAGCGTCCTGGGCCTCGAGCGCGGCGGCGACTTCCTTGCCAATGGCTTCGGGCTCGTGCGCCGGGCCGCTAGCTTTGGCCCGGGCCATACGTCGTCCATCAGGTGTGGCCACCATGGCTTGCAAGGTCATTTGGCCATTTTCCAGAGTGGCGTGAGCCGCCAGTGGAATTTGGCAACTGCCGCCGAAGTTGCGGGAAACTGTACGTTCGGCACGCACGGCGTACTCGGTATCGGCATGATTCAGGGGCGCCAGCATGGCACGCAAGTCTTCACGGCCCGTTGGAATCTCAATCGCCAAAGCGCCTTGTCCCGGCGCCGGCAGCGATTCTGAGGGCTCGAGTATAGTGCGGATGCGGTTTTCCATGCCCAGACGCATCAGCCCGGATGCCGCCAGGATGATGGCACCATACTCTCCGCGGTCGAGCTTGCCCAGCCGCGTATCCAGATTGCCGCGCAGCGGCTTGATCACCAAGTGCGGAAAGCGCTCGGCCACCAAGGATTGACGGCGCAAGCTGCTGGTGCCCACGATGGCGCCAGCAGGCATGTCTTCCAGGCTGGCATAGTCATTCGACACTAGGGCGTCGCGCGGATCATGCCGCTCCAGAATACCAGCTAGTTCGAAGCCTTCCGGCAGCTCCATCGGGATGTCCTTGGCCGAGTGCACTGCCAAGTCTGCCCGGCCCTCGGCCATGGCGACTTCCAGTTCCTTAACGAAGAGGCCTTTGCCACCAACCTTGGACAAGGTGCGGTCCAGAATCTGGTCGCCACGGGTGGTCATTCCTAGAATCTCAACCACGCACTGCGGATATAATGCCGAAAGTTTTGCACGCACGTGCTCTGCCTGCCACATGGCGAGACGGCTTTCACGCGAGGCGATGATCAGCTTGGAAGGGAAGGAGAATTTCATGACGGACTCTTTCAATTGCGGATTCTCCTGCTGAGGCCAACTGCGCTTGCCCGCGTCCACAACAGGGTACTTAAGTGAAGGGGCAGATAGTAACATGCACCTTTTCGGACGCCGACCGGGACCCATACGCCGTCCGACCCATTCTGAACACAGGTTATTACAACGTTGACTATGGCTAAAACTCCCGCTGCACCACGCTCCACCCCCACCGCGGCCGACAAGGACGCTCCCCTCAAAGAAGATATCCGATTGCTTGGCAGGCTGCTGGGCGACGTCCTGCGGGAAAAGGAAGGCGAGGCCGCGTTTGAGGTCGTCGAAACCATCCGCCAAACCGCCGTGCGTTTTCGGCGTGATATCGATGATGAATCCGGCAATGAACTGGACAAGCTACTGAAGAAACTGACACGCGAACAGACCATGTCGGTGGTGCGCGCCTTTTCCTACTTTTCGCATCTGGCGAACATCGCGGAAGACCAGCACCACAATCGGCGTCGTCGCGCACATCTGCTGGCTGGCTCGGCCCCGCAAGCCGGTAGCGTGGCCTTTGCCCTGACCAAGTTGAAGGAAGCGGAGGTCAGTGGTACGTCGGTACGCAGCTTTTTCAAGCAGGCCCTGATCGCGCCAGTCCTGACCGCTCACCCTACGGAAGTACAACGCAAGAGCATCTTGGATGCCGAGCGCGAAATCGCCCGCCTGTTGGCCGAGCGCGACCTGCCGCTAACACCCAAGGAGCGTACCCGCAATCGTGATCTGCTGCTGGCACAAGTCACCACGCTGTGGCAGACCCGGATGCTGCGATACACCAAGCTGACGGTGGCCGACGAGATCGACAATGCACTGACCTATTACCGCAGTACTTTCCTGCAGGAGTTGCCGGCCCTATACGAAGATGTCGAAACCGAACTCGACACCCACTTTCCCTTGCGCAGCAACCAGAGCAAGACCGAGGGCGACCTGCCGCAGTTCGTGCAGATGGGCAGCTGGATCGGGGGCGACCGCGACGGCAACCCCTTTGTCAATGCCAGCACCATGCAGCATGCCTTGGCGCGCCAGTCGACCACCATCCTGGAATGGTATCTGGAACAGGTGCATACGCTAGGCTCGGAACTGCCAGTGTCCAATCTGCTGGTGGGCGTTTCAGCCGAACTGCAGGCCATGGCCGATGCCTCGCCCGATACGTCCGAACATCGCATCGACGAACCCTATCGCCGCACTCTGATCATCATCTATGCGCGGCTGGCGGCCACAGCACGTATGCTGGGCGCCACCCACATTCTGCGTCAGGAAGTCGGCCATGCCGCGCCTTACGAAGGTGCTGCCGATTTCACGCGCGACTTGAAGGTCATGGTGGATTCGCTCAAGGCCAATAACGGCGCCATCTTGGTCAAGCCGCGCTTGGCCATGGTCAAGCGTGCTTCAGAAATCTTTGGCTTCCATTTGGCGTCGTTGGACATGCGTCAGAGCTCGGACGTGCATGAGCGCGTCCTGACCGAGCTGTTTGCTCGCGCCCGGGTCGAGGACGATTACGCCTCACTGCCTGAAGACAAGAAAGTGGCGCTGATCTTGAGCGAACTGGACAAGCCACGCCTGCTGTATTCGCCCTACGCCACCTATTCCGAGGAAACCAATTCTGAACTGATGATCCTGCGCGTGGCCCGCGAGATCCGCCAGCGCTATGGCGCCCGGGCGATCCGCAACTACATCATTTCGCATACCGAGACCGTATCCGACATGCTGGAAGTCTTCCTGCTGCAGCGTGAAACCGGCCTGCTGCGCAACCACGATGTGGTCAAACCAGGCAAGAAAAACCCGGTCGTCGAGTCCGAGCAGGAACTGATGGTCATCCCGCTGTTTGAGACCATTCCCGACCTGCGCTGCGCTGCGAAGATCATGGAAGAGCTGATGGCGATTCCGCAGATCCGCAACCTGATCGCCAAGCAAGGTGATCTGCAGGAAGTGATGCTGGGCTACTCCGACTCCAACAAGGACGGTGGTTTCCTGACTTCAAACTGGGAGTTGTACAAGACCGAAACCCAACTGGTGGATGTCTTCAACCGAGCGGGCGTACAGCTACGCCTGTTCCATGGCCGTGGCGGCACCGTCGGCCGTGGCGGCGGCCCTAGCTATGAAGCCATCCTGGCGCAGCCGCCGGGCACGGTCAACGGTCAGATTCGGCTGACCGAACAGGGCGAAATCATATCTTCTAAGTTTTCCAACCCGGAAATTGGCCGACGCAACCTAGAGTTGCTGGTCGCCGCGACTCTGGAGGCCAGCCTGATGCCGCAGCATGACGCCAATGGCGAGCGCGCCCAGCAGCTGGCCGAATACAGAGACGTGATGGAAGAATTGTCCGAGCGCGCCTACCAGGCTTATCGGGATCTGGTCTATGAGACACCGGGCTTTACCGACTATTTCTTTGCCGCCACGCCGATTTCGGAAATTGCCGAACTCAACATCGGCTCACGCCCGGCCTCGCGCAAATCGACGCGCCGGATCGAAGACTTGCGCGCCATTCCCTGGGGCTTTTCTTGGGGCCAGTGCCGTCTGCTGCTGCCGGGTTGGTATGGGTTTGGCGGTGCCGTGACGTCCTGGCTCAAGGAAAGCACCGGCGCCGAAAGAAAAGCCAAACTGGCAACCCTGCAAGGCATGTATCAAGAATGGCCATTCTTCGAAACTTTGCTTTCCAACATGGATATGGTGCTGGCCAAGACGGATATGGCCGTAGCTTGGCGCTATGCCGAACTAGTGCCCAGCAAGCGCCTGCGCAACAGCATCTTCAAGCGCATCGAGCAGGAATACGAGCGCACCACGTCGGCCCTGGCGTCGATCACCGGCACCGAGGAAAGACTGGCCGACAACCCCTTGCTGGCACGCTCGATCAAGAACCGCTTTGCCTATCTGGATCCGCTGAACCACCTGCAGGTGGAACTGATCAAGCGCTACCGCTCGGCCACCGAGGACGATCGGCGCATCGACAAGCGTGTGCGCCGCGGCATCCATCTGTCGATCAACGGCATCGCGGCTGGCCTGCGCAACACCGGCTGAAGCAGGCGGCCCGACACCGCACTTCCTTCATTCCTAACTTCACTGGCCCGGGCCCCTTGCGGCGCGGGCCATTTTCATACTTTTGGCGTACTTACTCGCTCATCATGATTTCACAATTTTCCAAAAAAAACGAGGCCTGGTCGGCTCGTTTTTCTGAACCGGTCTCTGATCTGGTCAAGCGCTACACCGCATCGGTGTTTTTCGACAAGCGTCTGGCCGAAGTTGATATTGAAGGCTCGCTGGCTCATGCCGAGATGCTGGCGCACCAGGGCATTATCAGCCAGGCCGACCACGCCGCCATCCAGCAAGGCATGGCCCAGATCCGCCAAGAAATCGCTGACGATCAGTTCGAGTGGTTGCTGGACCTGGAAGACGTCCATCTGAATATTGAAAAACGCCTGACCGAACTGGCGGGGGACGCCGGCAAGCGTCTGCACACCGGCCGCTCGCGCAATGACCAAGTCGCCACCGATATCCGGCTTTATTTGCGGGCAGCCATCGATGACATCCTAGGGTTGCTGCGCGACTTCCGCCTGGCACTACTGGATCTGGCCGAACAGCATACGGACACCATCCTGCCCGGCTTTACCCACCTGCAGGTGGCCCAGCCGGTGACCTTTGGCCATCACATCATGGCGTACGTGGAAATGTTTGGCCGCGATGCCGAACGCATGGCCGATTGCCGCAAGCGCGTCAATCGCCTGCCCTTGGGCGCAGCAGCCTTGGCCGGCACTACTTTCCCCATTGACCGGGAACGGGTGGCGCGCACGCTAGGTTTTGACGACATTTGCTACAACTCGCTGGATGCGGTTTCGGACCGCGACTTTGCCATCGAGTTTTGCGCGGCTGCGGCCCTGGTCATGACCCATATTTCGCGCCTGTCGGAAGAGCTAGTGCTGTGGATGAGCCCACGGGTCGGCTTCATCGAGATCGCCGACCGCTTCTGCACCGGTTCGTCCATCATGCCGCAGAAAAAAAATCCAGACGTGCCAGAGCTGGCGCGCGGCAAAACCGGACGGGTCAACGGCCATCTGATCAGCTTGCTGACCCTGATGAAGGGCCAGCCGCTGGCCTACAACAAGGACAATCAGGAAGACAAGGAACCGCTGTTTGATACGGTGGACACCCTGACTGACACGCTGCGCATCTTTGCCGATATGGCAAGCGGCATCACGGTTCACCCTGAGGCCATGCGCGCTGCAGCGCTGCAGGGCTATGCCACTGCTACTGATCTGGCAGATTATTTGGTCAAGAAGGGCCTGCCGTTTCGCGATGCCCACGAAGCCGTGGCCCTGGCCGTGCGTGCCTGCGTCGACAAAGGCTACGATCTGAGCGACCTAGCGTTGGAAGAATTGCAAGCGTTTTCAGAGTTGATTGAAGGCGATATCTATGCCGTACTGACCCTGGAAGGGTCGGTTGCGGCGCGCAACCATCCCGGTGGCACTGCTCCGGCCCAGGTACGCGCCGCGATCAGCCGGGTGCGCGCCCAACTGGATTAAAAGCGCCAGACGATTGCTGACTTCAACTGCCCGCCACTGTCATGTTGCCGATAAGAATTGAGCCGGTTTGCTTAGTGCCACGCACCAGCACATCTGTACCCACGGCAACAATATCGGCAAACATCTGCTCCATGTTGCCGGCAATCGTGATTTCCTCCACCGGGTACTGAATTACCCCGCCTTCCACCCAAAATCCGGAGGCGCCGCGCGAGTAGTCGCCGGTGACGTAGTTCACGCCCTGCCCCATCAGTTCGGTCACCAGCAAGCCGGTATCCATCTTTTTAAGCATGGCAGTGAAATCATCTGCCTTGGTGGTCTGAGACGACGTCAGCATGAGGTTGTGTGAACCGCCAGCGTTGCCCGTGGTTTGCATGCCTAGCTTGCGCGCCGAATAGCTCGACAAGAAATATCCCTGCACTACGCCATCCTGGACCACAGTGCGACGGGTGGTCTTGACTGCTTCATCGTCAAAAGGAGACGAACCGATGCCACCAATAACGTGCGGGTCTTCGACAATCTGGATGTGCGGTGCAAATACCGGCTTGCCCAGCGAATCCACCAGGAAGCTGGTCTTACGATACAAGGCGCCGCCGGATGTTGCTTGGACAAAAGCGCCCAGCAGGCCGACCGCCAACGGCGCTTCGAACAGGACCGGGCATTTGCGCGTATCCAGTTGGCGTGCATTCAGGCGCGCCAAGGTACGCTCGGCGGCGTAGCGGCCCACGGTTTCGGGCTGGGCCAGCTGGGCCGGGTCACGTTTGGA
>JBBSSV010000076.1:0-7708 GCA_038241705.1 Burkholderiales bacterium
CCGCTCTGAGCAGCACGAAGTTGCCTACCGACGGCACGTATTCCAGTTCCATGCGCTTAAAAGCTTGGGTCAGCTGACGATAGCCGCTGGCATTCACAGCCGCACTCTCTTCTAGATAGGCCCGGTCATTCAAAGCGGCGACGGCGGCTGCCTGGGCAGGAATATTGGTGTTGAAGGGCTGTCTAATCCGGTTCAGTAGATCGGTCAGTGCAGGCTGGGCAATACCAAAGCCGATGCGCAATCCCGCTAGGCCATAGGCCTTGGAAAACGTACGCGAAACCAGCAGATTGGGGTAGCGCCGCACCCAGGCCACCGAGTCGTATTGTAAATTGGTTGGTAAGTACTCGTTGTAGGCTTCATCCAGCACCACCACCACGTTCGCAGGGACTTTCTGCAAGAAGGCTTCGATCTCGGCCGCCTCCAGAAACGTACCGGTCGGATTGTTCGGATTGGCGATGAAGACCAGGCGCGTATCCTCGGTGATCGCGTTGGCCATCGTGACCAAGTCGTGACCATATTCTTTTGCCGCAACTACGATGGAGCGCGCGCCCACTGCCTGGGTCGCTAAGGGATAAACGGCAAAAGCATACTCCGAAAACACCACTGATTCGCCCGTCTGCACCAAGGCGCGCGTGGCCAACTCGAGGATGTCGTTGCTGCCATTGCCCAGTGTCAGCCAGCTTTGCGCTACGTCGTATTTGGCCGAGAGCGCAGCTTTCAACGCAAAGCCGTTCGCATCGGGGTAACGCCCCGATTTAGACAATGCTTGAATCATGGCATCACGCGCCGACGCTGGCATTCCTAATGGATTTTCATTGGAAGCCAGCTTGACGATGGTGGCCTCTTCCAGGCCGAACTCACGCGCCACTTCAGAAATGGGTTTGCCGGCTTGGTAAGGGGCAATGGCGCGAATGTAATCCGGTCCGAAGGGCGTTGGCATGATGGTTTCCTGCTACAAAATAAAGGAGTCTGACTTGAGGTTACCTGGGTGGACAGATGAGGTCTCTCAGGTTTCTGGCTGCACGCTAAAGCCCGCAAGGATAGGAGCCCAGCACCTTGAAGAAGGCCGCCTGTTGCTTGAGTTCATCCAGCGCTTCGGCCACTTTGGCGTCCTCCACATGGCCTTCGATATCCACGAAAAAGAAGTATTCCCAATCGCCACTGCGCGCTGGCCGTGATTCAAACCGGGTCATGGAGACGCCATGCCGCGCCAGCGGTGCCAGCAATTGATGCACAGCCCCGGCCTGATTCGGTACAGACAGTACCAACGAAGTCTGGTCATGGCCGCTGGGCGTCGTTTGCAAGCGCCCGATCACGGCAAAACGGGTACGGTTGCGCGGATCATCCTGGATGTGGGCGCTGACGGTTTGCAACTGATGCATGAGGCCTGCGGCCTGCCCTGCTATAGCGGCAACTGTGGAATTTTCTGCAGCCAGACGCGCCGCTTCGCCATTCGATGAAACGGCGTGGCGCTCAATCTCGGGGTAATGCTGACTCAACCAAGACTGGCACTGTGCCAAGGCTTGGGAATGAGCACAGATCCGGGTCACACTCTCCATGCTGCCGCTGGCAGTCATCAAATGATGATGCACCGGCAAGGCTAGTTCGGCACTGATGATCAGCCTGGTCTGCAACAACAAGTCCAGAGTGCGATTGACCACGCCTTCGGTCGAGTTTTCCACCGGTACTACCCCGAAGTTGGCTGCACCGGCCTCAGTTGCGCGAAAGACTTCATCGATAGACACACAAGGCAGACCCAGCACTGACTGGCCGAACTGGCGGTAGACCGCTTGTTCGCTGAAGGTACCGGCAGGGCCGAGATAGGCCACGCTGACCCGCTTTTCCAGGGCGCGGCAGGCGGACATGACTTCGCGGAAAATCACCTGCACATCCGCGCCTCGCAGCGGGCCCGGATTGCGCTCGGCCAGACTGCGCAGCACCTGGGCTTCACGTTCGGGGCGATACACAGGCGCATCGGTTTCTGCCTTGACGTGACCCACGGCCTGCGCCAGTTGAGCACGCTTGTTCAGCAACACCAGCAACTGGGCATCAATGGCGTCGATCTGGTCGCGCAAGGGTTTCAGCTTTTGATCAATCATGACGAAGTATCTGGGCTAGCTGCTAGCCGTGGGTTTGTTCAAATTCCTGCATATAGCCAACCAAAGCCTGTACACCCGCCATCGGCATGGCGTTGTAGATCGAGGCGCGCATGCCGCCTACTGATTTATGACCCTTCAACTGCACCAGGCGACGTCCAGCAGCGCCTTCAAGGAAGGCGGCATTCAAACTGTCGTCCTGCAGCAGGAAAGGCACGTTCATGCGCGAGCGGCAATCTTTCTGCACGGGGTTGCGGTAGAAGCTGGTGCTGTCCAAGTATTCGTAAAGCAGCGCGGCCTTGGCGATATTGGCCTGTTCGATCCCAGCTACGCCGCCTTGGCGCTTGAGCCACTGGAACACCAGCCCAGCAATATAAATGGCATAGGTTGGAGGCGTGTTATACATTGAGCCATGCTTTGCCACCACTTGCCAGTCAAAGGCGGACGGGCAGATCGGCAAGGCACGGCCCAAAAGATCCTCGCGCACGATCACCAGCGTCAGGCCTGCGGGGCCAATATTCTTTTGCGCACCACCGTAAATCACGCCATAACGACTAATATCGATGGCTCTCGACAGGATATGCGACGACATGTCGGCCACCAGCGGTACGTCGCCGACATCCGGTACGAACTGGTACTCGACGCCTGCGATGGTTTCATTGGTACAGACATGAACATAGGCCGCGTCATGCGTCAACTCCCAGCTTTCCTGCGGAGGAATCGAGGTAAAGCCACCGGCTTCAGAAGAGGCCGCCACATTCACCTGACAATATTTATGTGCCTCGGCAATACTTTTCTGCGACCAGTGACCAGTGTTGATGAAGTCCACCGTGGCAGGCTGATCGCGCCAGCCGACTAGATTCAGGGGAACAAAGGCATTTTCTGCCACCGCTCCGCCTTGCAGAAAAAGCACCCGGTAATTATCGGGAATGCCCAACAGGTCGCGGATATCCTGCATGGCGGTTTCGATGATGGCTGTGAATTCCGGGCCACGATGGCTCATCTCCATGACCGACATGCCGCTGCCACGCCAGTCGTGCATCTCGGCCGCTGCCTGATTCAGGACGTCCTTGGGCAGAACAGCGGGGCCGGCTGAAAAATTATAAATCTGGCTCATTGATGGCCTTCATCATCCGGCGACGCAGGCTGTTCATCTGCTGACTCATCCATGCTGGAGTCGGCGCTGGCATTCTCTTGCTCGGCCAAGACAAGATCGTCCTCCGCCTCGTCATTGCCTTCTAGCTCTTCCACATCCGACTCGACGATGCGTTGCAGGCCGCGCAGGCGGGTCCCATCTTCCACAGCAATCAGGGTTACGCCCTGAGTGGCCCGGCCCATTTCTCGCACCTCTGCCACCCGCGTTCGAATCAGCACGCCACCAGTGGTGATCAGCATGATTTCATCATTCACATCTGCCAGCGTGGCGGCAACAACCCGTCCATTACGCTCGGTGGTCTGGATGGCGATCATGCCTTTGGTGCCGCGTCCGTGGCGGGTGTACTCGCCAATCGGGGTACGTTTGCCGTAGCCGTTTTCGGTGGCCGTCAGCACCGACTGTTCTTCGTTTTCAGCCACCAGCAAGGCAATGACCTGCTGACCTTCATCCAGATTCATGCCACGCACGCCACGCGCCGCCCGCCCCATTGGGCGCACGTCGTTTTCGTCAAAACGCACCGCTTTACCTGCATCTGAAAACAGCATGACGTCGTGCTCGCCGTTGGTCAGGGCGGCACCAATCAAAAAGTCACCTTCATCTAGTCCCACAGCAATGATGCCGGCCTTGCGCGGATGACTGAAATCCGACAGCGGCGTTTTTTTGACCGTGCCAAGGCTAGTCGCCATGAAGACATAGCGATCTTCCGGGAAGACGCGGTTCTCGCCCGAAAGCGGCAGTACCACCGTGATGCGCTCTTCTTCCTGCAACGGGAACATGTTAACGATAGGACGACCACGGGAATTGCGCGAGCCTTGCGGCACTTCCCACACCTTCAACCAGTACATTCGACCACGGTTGGAGAAGCACAGAATGTAATCATGCGTATTGGCAATGAAGAGTTGGTCGATCCAGTCATCTTCCTTGGTTGCCATAGCTTGTTTGCCACGCCCGCCCCGCTTTTGCGCCCGGTATTCGGATACGGGCTGGGACTTCATGTAACCGGTATTGGACAGGGTCACGACCATGTCCTGTGGCGTGATCAGATCTTCGGTACCCAAGTCAGTCGCATTCCGCTCGATGCTGGAACGACGTACGTCCTTAGCGCCTATGCCATATTCGTTCTTGGCCTGATTCAGTTCGTCACGAATGATTTCGGTGACGCGCTCCGCCCGTGCCAAGATGTCCAGCAAATCAGCAATCTGGGTCATGACTTCCTGATACTCGTCCAGGATCTTATCCTGCTCCAGACCGGTCAGGCGCTGCAAGCGCATCTGCAGGATTTCTTGAGCTTGACTGTCCGAGAGTTTGTACAAGCCATCCTCCTGCAAGCCATAGTGAGCAGGCAGGTTTTCGGGGCGAAAAGCTTCGATCCCAGCCGTATTCTCGGCGCCAGTACGCGCCAGCATCTCGCGCACCATGGAAGAATTCCAGCCACTCGCCATCAGCGCCGACTTGGCGACTGGCGGCGTCGGTGCCGCCTTGATGATGGCGATGAAGTCATCAATATTGGCCAAGGCAACCGCTAAGCCTTCGAGCACATGGCCGCGTTCGCGCGCCTTGCGCAACTCGAAAATGGTGCGTCGGGTGACGACTTCGCGCCGGTGCGACAGGAAGCACTCCAACATCTGCTTTAGGTTCAGCAAACGGGGCTGGCCATCGACCAGCGCCACCATGTTCATACCAAAGGTATCCTGCAGTTGGGTCTGCTTGTACAGATTGTTGAGAACGACCTCCGGCACTTCAGCACGCTTGAGTTCGATCACCACGCGCATGCCGGATTTGTCCGACTCGTCACGAATATCGGAAATGCCTTCCAGCTTCTTGTCGCGTACCAGTTCAGCAATACGCTCCAGGAGCGACTTCTTGTTGACCTGGTATGGCAACTCATCAACGATGATGGCAATGCGCCCTTCCCGGCCGAACTCTTCAAAATGGGTCTTGGCCCGCATCACCACGCGCCCGCGCCCCGTGCGATAACCATCCAGCACACCAGTGACGCCATAGATGATGCCGGCGGTGGGAAAGTCAGGCGCTGGAATGATCTCTATCAGGTCGTCGATAGTGCAATCCGGCTCGGACAGGACGTGCAAGGCGCCATCCACCACTTCGGTCAGATTGTGCGGCGGAATATTGGTCGCCATCCCCACGGCAATGCCTGAAGAGCCATTCACCAAGAGATTAGGGATACGCGTTGGCAGTACGGACGGCTCTCTCTCCTTACCGTCGTAGTTGAGCACAAAATCGACCGTTTCCTTGTCGATATCGGCCAAGATTTCTCCGGCGATCTTATCCAGTCGACATTCGGTATAACGCATGGCCGCGGCATTGTCGCCATCGACCGAACCAAAGTTACCTTGTCCATCCACCAGTGTGTAGCGCAGCGAAAAATCCTGCGCCATGCGCACTAAGGTGTCGTAAATCGATTGGTCGCCATGGGGATGATATTTACCCATGGTCTCGCCGACCACACGCGCGCACTTCACGTAGGGGCGGTTCCAGACATTGTTCATTTCGTGCATGGCGAACAGCACCCGCCGATGCACCGGCTTCAGGCCATCACGCACATCAGGCAAGGCGCGCCCCACGATCACGCTCATGGCGTAGTCTAGGTAACTCTTGCGCATTTCCTCTTCAAGAGAAATCGGGATGGTTTCTTTGGCGAATTGGTCCATGGTGATCCGGCTAGAGTGAACTGATGAGACGCATGCAGAAAGAAGTCGCAGCGGACTCCCTTCCTGTGCAGGCTTGCAGCTGCTAATTTTAACATGCCGACTTTTCTGTCCGGAACCAATCCCGCCCGCACTTCTTTGCGGCTGGACTCAAGCTGCACGGCTATTGAAATATGCTTAAATGCCGCTAGCGCTGCTCCTTCTTTTCCAGAACCAGACAAAACTGCCATGCGACCCCTCTTTATATTGATTGCCGGCCTTTTGACGTCCATATCAGCGGGCAGCAGTCTGGCGCAATCTGCGCAGGACGTTCAAGCACCTGCCAAACACAGCGTCTATCTGCAAGATGGTCGCGGCACCATCCTGCGCAGTGGCACCGGCTTGTGCTGGCGATTAGGGGAGTGGACGCCTGAAGATGCCATGCCTGGCTGCGATGGCAACCTCGCGCCGCCTATAGTCAAAGCCATCGCTCCTGAGATTGCGTCGCCTGCCGTTACTTCCGCGCCAGTCCAGACGCCGCCCGCTGTGTCCTGCGAGGTGCAAACCGTCCTGACAGACGGGCAGGCCTTTGCTTTTGACCGCGCTACGCTCTCCGCTGCCGCCAAGCGCCACCTCGACCAAGAATTTTTGGGCAAGTTGGGCAACTGCCGTCTCAATACCATTTCAATTACCGGCCACACAGACCGGCTTGGTTCCAACCCCTATAATCAGCGGCTTTCTGAAAAACGCGCTGCCATGGTCGCAACTTATTTGTACGAGCGCGGCATGGGCGCAGCCATCAGTGTTACCGGAGCTGGTTTTGCCCAACCTGTGCACGAATGCGCGCCTCATCTCTCAGGCCCTACCTTGCGTAAATGTCTTCAACCGAATAGACGTGTTGTAATCAGGGCACAAGGAATGCATCAATAGCAGTGTGCGTTTGCTTAACTGCAATATCAGTGCAAAAACAGCGGACTAAGATCAGCATCAGAAACAACGAAATACACAGCGACAAACTTGGCACTTCCTCTCACGCAATCTGCAGATGCGAGTGATGTTGCACAAAAGAGACAGAGCAGTACGATTCTTAAGCCATTGTTTTTACTGCAAAAGATAACACTGGAGGAGCTAACTCATAGGGAAGTGCTCCTGAAAGCGTTGCACTGGCTCAATCATTGGATGTGTCGACAGGTGTTGCCGTGATATTATTTCAATGTTAAAAATTTGATGTCATTTACATTAGCGCGCAGTTTATCTGCGGATATCTCACCCGAGAGGAGAACCATGAAAAAATTAGTAAAACTCGTCTTCGCTGCGTCCGCAGTCGTGACAATCTCGGCATCAGCGCAAACCGTTGATGCCGAGGCTGCCACGCCTAACAGCGCATACGTTCAAGACAGCCGTGGCGTCGTTGTTCGCAGCGGCACTGGCCTTTGTGTTCGTACCGGCTCCTGGACCCCAGCTGATGCAGTGGTCGTAGGTTGCGATGGCGTGGTTGCTCAGGCGGCGGCAGAGCCCGCTCCCGCTCCCGCTCCCGCTCCCGCACCTGTTCCCACTTCCGAGAAAGTCAGCTTTGCTGCTGACGCCTTCTTTGACTTTGACAAAGCCACTCTCAAGCCCGATGGCAAAGCCAAGCTGGACGAGTTGAGCTCCAAGCTCAACGGTATGGAACTGGAAGTCATCATCGCTGTTGGCCACACCGACTCCATCGGTACCGAAGCCTACAACGAGAAGCTGGCTGTTCGTCGTGCAGAAGCTGTAAAGTCCTATTTGGTTTCCAAGGGCGTTGAAAGCAACCGCGTCTATAC
>JBBSSV010000077.1:0-7633 GCA_038241705.1 Burkholderiales bacterium
CCAGTCGCCCAGTTGAAAGTTTGAAGTTTGTATCATTGTTTTAATCCTTCTTTTTTATGTACACCTGAGGGTCTCCCTAGCTACCAAGGTTGGCATTCCAGTGAGGTTCTGATGTTGTGGTGAGTATTCCCTCCCAATCCTGGACAGGTCCAACCTGTCGGTGTTAGTCAGTACTCGAAAATGCCAGCGTTGCCGCACAGCCGGGACGGTGCCCGACAAACTCAACAAAGAGGGAGCGACCCTGACAGAGGTTGTAACAGTTGAAGCTAGAACGGGTGCTGATGCATCACAAAACTAGCGTTAAAGCCCCGTCTTGGCTTGTTTAAATTTGACTCTTTTCCATGGAAACAGTTTTGAAACTCCAAAAAGGGAAAGCGTTGGGCTAGCTCAACCATCAGCATGGGTCTTTGGCGCAGCATGGGTACTGAATAGCGAGCGGCAGCACTAGTCTTCTTGGCTGGCATGGCATGGCATGCAGGCCGCTGATTGCCCTCGGCATACGGTCTTGAGGTAATGCCCATGACAGCGTTCTTCTACAATCCCAACTTCATGACGATGGAGTGGCATCCGGATCAGGTACTGGATTTTGTACCAGAAGCAATCGACCGTCTTCATGGCCACTTGCTCTGTTCTGCGCGCAACTACCGCGCCGACCAAGATTGGCGGCAGGCCAGCACTTGGGTAGCGCGTCGTGCCGGCATACCCGTCGCCATTTTGCTGTTCCGGATCCAAGGGCATACCCTGACCTTGGTAAGTGAGTTCGTGCGTTTGGACGCCGCACTTATCCAGCAATTTACCGATGCTGCCTTCCAGGCGCTTCCAAAGGTGCACCTGATTTGCCTGCGCCGGGTCGAGGCACCGGAATTTGGCCCTGTTGCAGGGAGCAAGGGATCAAACACTTCCCGGTCCTACCCTTACCAACGCTTGCGTCGCACCGAGGATATCGTGGTCGATTTACCACCTACGATAGAAGAATATGAAGCCAAGCTGGGCAAGAACATGCGGCGTAATCTCCGCCGCTATTCCAAGCAACTCGACACCGACTTTCCCATCTATCGGTACACCCTGTACCGGCAACAGGAAATCGGTACAGAAGATTTACGCCAGATCATCGCGCTTAACCATGCGCGCATGGCAGACAGAAATATCCAG
This sequence comes from Burkholderiales bacterium, assembly GCA_038241705.1. Taxonomy (GTDB): domain Bacteria; phylum Pseudomonadota; class Gammaproteobacteria; order Burkholderiales; family Burkholderiaceae_D; genus JBBSSV01. Next base: position 1,153 of record JBBSSV010000077.1, read on the forward strand.
TCACGCATTGATGAGGAGGAAGCCGAGTGGGTGATCAGGCTAGCGCAGGAATGCAGTATCGTCGGAGTAGCCACCATTGATGGCAAGGTCTGCGGCGGCGCCATTGGTTTTCGCATCGGCGACGCCTACTTCATGGACATCATCGCACACGACCCTGCCTACAACGGCTATCGCTTGAGCATCCTTTGCTACTACACTACCATCTGTGAAGGCATCAAGCGCGGCGGCAAGCGATTTCATCTTTTGCTTGGTCGATATGAATACAAGTACCGCCTGCTGTGCGAGGACCGTGACATCGTGCAGATCGACCTGTATCGCAACCGCTGGCAGATGCTGTGCTATGGTCAGCGCGTACTCAGAACTGCGGCCAGCGTCAGACTGCACGATGCTCGTACTTGGCTACTGGACGCCGAACGCCGCCACGATCCCTGGTCGCGCCGCGCCAGCCTAATGCTATGCTGGCTGCGACACCTCAAGCGCAGGCAACTAGAGGGACGCTCCAGCAACCAGACAAGCTAGGCTAGGCTATTTTTTCTTCATCCCAAGACCGCGTAATGCGTCCCTTACCTGCATCCTTTACCTTCTTAAACTCAACATGCAGTTTGCTGATATCTACATGACCCTGCGCCAAGCTGTTGCTCTAGTCAAAGCAGCCGTTTCTTCCTGGGTAGAAGACTATGCCCAGAGCATGGGCGCGGCTCTGGCCTATTACACCATCTTTTCTATTGCCCCACTGCTGCTGATCGTGATCTCGGTCGCTGGCCTGTTCTTTGGCGAGGACGCCGCTCGGGGCGAGATTTTCGAGCAGCTCCAAGGCATGATTGGTCCTCAAGGTGCTGAAGCCATCCAAGGCCTGCTGCGCAGCGTCAATCAGCCCAAGCAAAGCATCACCGCCACCATCATCGGCGTGGTGGTCCTACTGGTGGGTGCAACCACTGTCTTTGCCGAATTGCAAAGCGCCATGGATAGAGTCTGGCGTGTGCCGCGCAAGAACCAGCCTTCCGGTATCTGGAAACTGGTTTCAACACGGCTGCTGTCGATTAGCCTGATCCTGGGAATAGGCTTCCTGCTGATCGTCTCGCTGGTCGCCAGCGCTGCCTTGTCTGCGCTGGGACGCTGGTGGGAACCGGCCTTCGCCGGCTGGACCTTGCTGGCGAACGTGGTCAACTTTCTGGTTAGCTTCAGCGTCATCACCACCATCTTTGCCATGATCTACAAGTTCATGCCGCGCGCCAAGGTGGGCTGGGAAGATGTCTGGGTCGGCGCCGGCGTGACTGCCCTGCTGTTTACTGTCGGCAAGGCCTTGATCGGCCTATACATTGGCAAGAGCGGGATTTCTTCCACCTTTGGAGCTGCCGGTTCGTTGGTGGTGGTTCTGGTCTGGGTGTATTACTCAGCCCAAATTTTCCTGATGGGCGCGGAATTCACCTGGGCCTATTCTCATACCTTTGGCTCGCGCAAAGCCGAGCCCATGCCTTGCGCCGCGCCTGCCGTTCCAGGCGAGGATGACAGTTCGGAGACCCAGCGGCATCTGGCTGAAGTCAAAAGCGGCACAAAGGTCACGAACAAATCTGCTGCCAGCCCTTGAATGTGACACTAGGGCGCAAGGTATCAACGTTCATCCCGGCTGACTGACACAGAGGCAGGCTGCTACACTGATCGGAGTGAATAGAGAGAGAGGCAGCTTGTCCTTGCCCAGTTTGCCTTGAACCAGCCCGAGCTTACCTTTGCCCACCTATACCCTGGCGGCGGCCGTTGAGGCCGACATCGACATTCGCAAAAGCCGCTTCATTGCCCACGCCATTCCGGTCGCTGACCGTGAAGCGGCGATGGCGGCTGTGGAAGACTTACGTACGCAGCATCCGAGCGCGACCCACGTCTGCTGGGCGCTCATGGCGGGTGGTCATTCAGGGATGTCGGATGGTGGCGAGCCCTCTGGCACCGCAGGAAGACCAATTTTGGAAGTGCTGCGTCATCATGAGCTCGAAGGCGTTCTGGGCGCGGTCGTACGTTATTACGGTGGCATCAAGCTGGGCGCTGGGGGCTTGGTGCGGGCCTATACGGACGCCATTGCCACTGCCCTGAAACAGGCAAAGCGGGTGCCGCAGATTGCGCATACCGAATTGGCGCTTGAAGTCGACTATGCCGATGAAGACCGGGTGCGACGCTGGATCATCCAGGAAAACTTGGTGCTCGCGGGCTGCGAGCATGGCGCTGTCGTGTCACTGCTGATCCGCCTGCCCGCTGATGCAGTCCCAACAGCCCGCGAAAGCCTACGCGATTTGACGCAAGGACGCGCACACATCCTTGATAAAACAGAATAAGACTTTGCGCCTAACTATGTTTGAGGTTCGCGCAGGACTAGGTAGTTGAAAAACCACTCTTAACCTGTTCTAGCGCGCGCCGTAACTGATCAAAGTGATAGGGTTTTCTCAGAATCACTGCCTCAGGCATGTTCACCTCCGACTGGGTCAGCCCCTGATTGAAGGCATACATGACCTGTACTCCGGAATGGATCTCCTCCATGGCATGCGCCAGCTCCCTCCCCTCCATATCCGGCAGCGTGAGTTCGGTAAACAAAACCTCAACGACATGTTCTCGGGCATGCGCCAGCGCCTCTGTGCCCGTGTGCACCCCCTCAACCTGATGGCCAAGCAGTGACAATAGTTCGCACGCCATCACACACAAGTCTGCATTGGCTTCTACCACTAGAATCCTGCGCTGATGCGCAGAGCCGTGCATAAGCGGAGTTTCCGGCACCGTGCTCACCTTATTTTCCCTACTCTGCTCCAGCAATTGCCGTATTTTGCGCGCCAGTTGCTCCCGGCGATAAGGCTTGCTGAGTAACTCCACACCAGGGTCCAGGCGACCGCCGTGGACAATGGCATTCTGGGTATAGCCGGAGGTAAACAACACCACCAATTCCGGTAATAATGCCTTGGCCTGACGCGCCAGTTCGGGGCTGCGGATCGGTCCCGGCATGACCACGTCGGTAAACAGCAGGTCGATGGCTTCGCCGCTCTGGACGATCTTCAGGGCGCTGGCGGCATCATCGGTCTGTAGCACACGGTAGCCCAACTTGCGCAACAAAGCCGCCACCGTCATTTGGACGGCCAGGTCGTCCTCCACTATCAGAATAGTTTCAGTTCCACCAGCGGCATCTTCGTAGGCAGTGTACGGAATCTCCATTTCCTGGTCGGTCGAGCGCGGCAGGTAAATGCGCACCGTGGTGCCATGTCCCAGTTCGCTGTAGATGCGAATGTGACCTTCACTTTGCTTGACAAAGCCATAGGCCATGGACAGGCCCAAGCCAGTACCCTCGCCTTCCGGCTTGGTGGAAAAGAAAGGTTCGAAGGCACGTTCCAACACCTTAGCCGGCATACCGGACCCGGTGTCGGATATGGCTAGCACTACATACTGTCCGGCGGGCACATCGGGCTGGGACAGCACATACTCGTCATCCAGCAAGGCATTACCTAGTTCGATGGTCAGCTTGCCCTGGCCCTGCATGGCATCGCAGGCATTGATGGCCAGGTTGAGGACAACGTTTTCCAGTTGATGCGGATCGACTAGCGTATTCCAGAGGCCGCCGCCGATCACGGTTTCGACTTCAATGTTTTCGCCCAGCGCATGGCGCAGCAGATCGTCCATCTTGCTCATCAGCTGGCGCAGATTGATGACCAACGGTTGCAAGGGCTGGCGCCGGGCAAAGGCCAACAGTTGGTTGGACAAGCGCGATCCACGCTCAACTGCACTCAGGGCATTTTCCAGGCGTTCGGCCTGCTGCTCGGGGCTGGCGCTTTCGACTTGTAGCAACTGGATATTGCCGGTAATGATCTGCAGCACGTTGTTGAAGTCATGGGCCACGCCTCCGGTCAGCTTGCCCACGGCTTCCATACGTTGGGCATGCTGTAGTGCGGTGCGCGTGTCTTCTAGCGACTTCTGGTGCTGGGCTTCGCGCTGCTCACGCTCTTTTTGTTCGCGCAGGTCGCGAATGAAGGCATGCGCCCCAAAGCCCTGCTCTGTCTCAAGAGAGGCAACCGCCAGTTCGATGGGAATCAGCGTCCCATCCTGATGCTGGGCCTCGACTTCGGTCCGACGGTTGATCATTTTCCCCTGTCCGGTCTGGGAAAACGCGTCGAAGCCGGCACGGTGCCCTGCGTGGAAGGTCACAGGAATGATGAGATTTTCCAGCTTGCGTCCCAGCGCCTTGCGTGCCGGCCAGCCGAAGAGTTGTTCAGCCTGCAGGTTCCAGTCCGTGATCCGCCCTTCTGCATCCAGCGCGATGAAGGCATCGTGCGAGCTTTCCAGAATACGTTCGATGCGCTCCTTGTCCAGCGCAATATGGCGATGCGACGCACGCAACTCGCGTGTCATATGACCGGCCGTCTCTAGGGCGCGACTGCGGCTACCGGCGAGCACGCTGACAAACAGCGCCAGCAATACGCTCAGCATAAAGCCGCCAATCGCGATCAGCATCGGCTTTTCCTGGTCCAGCTGGACTTCGAAAGTGGGCGACGAGCGTAGGTGCAAGGTCCAGGGATGGTCCGTCACCAGCAACTGGCGCGTGACCGAAAGCAGGCTCTTGTCGGGCTCATTCTGGTGACAACCCAGCATGCAAGTTGTGGCATCGATCTTGTCACCGTCGTAAACGCTCAGGAACAGGTCGGTCGAGCGTTCGCCTCCCAGGCCCGACAGAAATTCATGCAATCGAAAAGCGGCGAATACCCAGCCAATGCTGGCCGCCTGTCGTTCCTGGTCGGTGGCCAGCGGCATGTGCTGCTGATAGACGGGGAAATACATGACAAAGCCAGGTGGGCCATCCTTACGTACCTCTTGCATAAGCTGGACCTTGCCCGACAAAGTGGGACGGCCAGTTACGCGCGCGATTTCCATCGCCTCACGCCGCGCAGACTCGCTATACATATCGAATCCCAAGGCACGCCGATTGACTTCATTCAACGGCTCAATTTGGATGGTAGAAGTGTAGAAAGAACGTTCGCCTGCAGGAAAAATTTGGTAATGCGGAAACCCTTGGCGCCACATGCCGCCCACATGCTCGTCCAGCTTTGTCGGAGGCACGATTTCAGATAGACCTATGCCCTGGATTCCAGGGTAAAACTCTTCCAGTCTCAAGGCAGAAACGTAGGTACGAAATTCGCCCCGATTAACATCCATGGAGGCTTGCAGAAAGCTCTGGGTGCCGCGCAGCACCTGCTCGTAGACTTGCATGCGGCTATTGATGTCTTCGGCGGTTTCCCGGGCCCGCAGCTCGAATTCCGATTGCAGCTTGTCGTAGGCGACATTCTTGGCGTTGTGCCAGACCACCGCTGTCACTATCAGAAAAACAAAAAACGCAAGGCCGGCCAGCACCAATGGTAGACGCTGCGGCGCGATTGGCAAACGCCCCAGCCAGTCGCTTGCGCCAGGGGAGTTTTCATCGAGCAGCGGGGGAGGAGAAGTGGCCATAATGTGTATCTAGCAACAGACGCATCATTGTAGATGAGACTTAGTGCTAACGGCCATCTAACCTGCCACGCAAAAGCATAATAAAAACGGGCTCACCTGGAGCCCGTTTCATCAATGCTTCGTCCTCATGCAGGGACAAATTCAGCGCATGCCAATCAAGCGACTTCCTTTAGTTGCGGCGGCATCAATTCTTCCAACAAATCAAAGACTTCATCCTTGGACAAGACATAGCGTTCAAGCAAGGTGATCTTGATGGCAACCATCAAATCTTGGTAGCCGCGCATCGCTTCCAGTGTCATGGTGTAGAGCTCGTCGGCTTTGGCCTCGACCTGGCGCATGCCTTCGTCGCTGGAACCTTGGCGCTTCAACTGGGCATAGTCCAGCTTGGAACGTGAATACATCGACAGACGGTTGACCATCAGGTCCAGCTTGGTGGTCACCTTTTCGATGTCGTTCTGACTGCCAACGGAAATCCCGCGCGCACCATAAAACAGCTCTTCTGCTGCCACGCCGCCGTAAAGCTGCATGACATCCTGCTCCATTTCTTCCAGCGTCTGTAGGCCCACGTCCTCGCCAGCCGACAGGACATAACCCAAGGCACCGATCTTGGACACGGATTCAGTGCTGATCTTGAGCAGAGGCGACTTTTGCTTGACCTGGGCCAGTGGTAAACCCTGGCGCAGGTAAGGATCAATCTGCATGAAAAAGTGACCGAGTTCATGCAGGGCCACGCGTTCGCGCTGCAAGTTTTTTTCTGCCGTCGTGGCACGGTCGGTCAGGCCGATGGCAGCACGCTCGAAGGCACGGAACAGCAAATCGGTGGTGATCTGCTTTTCTTCCTGAATGGCGATCATGCTGGCGCGATCGACCACGGTTTCCAGCAGGGCCGGACTGAGGTTGGCGGTGATGTCGGCCACATAGTCCAGGTTGAGATCGTCCCAGTCGATGCACTCGCGATCCTTGCGTGCCAGAAACACCTGCAGCAGTTCACGGCGCTCGGCCCGATTCGGCA
>JBBSSV010000078.1:0-7588 GCA_038241705.1 Burkholderiales bacterium
GCCGGCATGGTGGTGCCGGAAGAAAGCGACCACCTGCCTCCCGCTCAGCGCGCTGCGGTGGTGGCCAAAAGCCTGGCTTTGACCGAAGTGATGCAGCAAGCCAGTCACTTTTATCGGGAGCATCTACGCGCTTCTTCCAAGGCCGTGGACTACCTTAAAGGCAGAGGCCTGACAGGTGAGATAGCCGCCCGCTTTGGAGTGGGGTATGCCCTTGACGAGTGGGAAGGCTTGCGCCAGGTGTTTCCTGATTACACTGCACCCGTATTAGTTGAAGCAGGCCTGGTGATTGATCGCAGCGCAGAAGGTAGCGGCGGCCGGCAGCGCTACGACCGCTTCCGTGACCGCATCATGTTCCCCATTCGCAACAACAAAGGACAGGTGATCGGCTTCGGCGGCCGGGTGCTGGATGTCGGAGAGCCCAAATATTTGAACTCTCCTGAAACACCCTTGTTTCAAAAGGGTAACGAGCTGTATGGCTTGTTCGAGGCCCGCCAAGCCATTCGCGAAGCGGGTTACGTGCTGGTCACCGAAGGCTACATGGACGTTGTGGCGCTGGCGCAACTGGGTATGCCGCATGCCGTGGCGACCTTGGGCACTGCCTGCACGCCAGTGCATGTGCAGCAGTTACTGCGCCAGACCGATCATGTAGTCTTCAGTTTCGATGGTGATGCGGCAGGTCGAAGGGCAGCCGGACGCGCGCTGGAAGCCTGCTTGCCGTACGCCACGGATACTCGCACCGTGCAGTTTTTGTTTTTGCCTGCGGAACATGACCCGGACAGTTTTGTCAGACAACAAGGCCAGGCGTCTTTCGAGCGTGAAATTAGCGAAGCGCTGCCACTGTCACAGTTCCTGCTCAAGATCGCCTGTGAGGCATGCGATCTGAATACTGCAGAAGGCCGGGCCCGGGCGCAGTTCAATGCCAAAGCCTTGCTGCAGGCGATGCCATCTTCTGCCTTGCGCCTGCAGGTCGTTCGAGCCCTGGCCCAGGCGACGCAAAGCACCGCTGCTGAGATCGAAACCTTGTGCGCGCTGAGCAAGCCAGTGGCTCGCGTGCGCCAGGCGCCAGCCCGTGTAGCACGAGCCGCACCTGTTGGTCTGGAACGACAGATCATGCGCCTGCTGCTGGCACAGCCAGGTCTGGCACAGGGCCTGGAGCCCGGCATCCAACAAATGCTGTGTTCCATGGACCCCGATCAAGACGGTATGCTGGCGATCTTGCTGGATGCAAGCCGCTCGCTAGGCACTTCTGCCAGTTTTGCAATGCTGGCTGAACTGGTGCAGGAAAAAAGCGAAGAGTTCCAGACCTTGGTGGCCGAAGTCAGCGCCGAGCCGCCCATTGAGCCTGAACTGGCGCAGGCCGAACTGGCAGGAGCAGTGCGCCAGTTACAGCTCAAGGCCATCAAGGATGAAATGAACACGCTGGCTGCTAGCGGAATGACCCAGCCTAACGCCCTGACGCGCTACCGGGAACTGACCCAATTGCAAGAGCAACTGCGCCAGGAAGGGCTAGCCAGTCAGGATTGGCCCTGATGGGTTTTCCCAAGGAGTAGAATTGCCCGATGATACAATTTAATGCTTTTGATTCAAGCCTTTAGCTTCACTTGAAAGGTATGGCTTGATAGCGGGGCTGGTGCATGCACCGAGAGGCGCAGGCGGCGCAAACTGATGCCCAGTGCCAACCCGCTCAGGCAAAATATGACCATTTATGTAGTGCAGTTGATTGTTGGCGAACGCAATGAAAAAACCCGCAAAATCACAGTTGTCGTCCGAAGAAAATGCCCTTGGAGACACGGCTGAAGTCTTTGGCCCAGGCAAGAAAAAGGAAAGCAAGTCGGCAGTTAGGACCGAAAAAAAGCTGACTATTAAGGCCCTAAAACAGGAGCCGTCCGACACGCCGAGTAAAAATCCCATCGAAAAGGACAATACGGTAAAATCCGGCTCCGCCAAGACAGCGCCTGTCGCTGCCGCGAAGACTGCTGCCCGTGCGGCAGCCGATTCTGCCAGCAAGACAGCATCTGCCCAAGTGAAAACAGCCGTGACCATCAAGAAAACCGAAACCAAAGTGAGCGGCAAGGCCGCCAAGTCAGCCGCGACCGAAGCCGATGTCAAGCGCGTGTCTGAAGTCAGCCAGATCAGCGATACCGCTGCCTTGGCCGCCATCGACACGTCCGGCTACGTCTTGCCAGCGGTCAAGGTGCCCGGCAAACGTGGTCGCCGGCCCAAAGAGTTCCAGCCTGAAAACGAGGAAGTGGCCGAATTGAACGCGGTGGAGCGCGCTGAATCACGTGCAGCCGACAAAGCCAAAGTCAAGGAGCGCAAAGCAAAAGAAAAGGCGTTGCTTAAAGATGCAATTTCTCTGGCCACGGCTTCCAGCGACGAAGAGTTAGAAACCCGGCGCGAAAAACTCAAGACCCTGATTCGGATGGGCAAGGAGCGCGGTTACCTAACCTTTGCCGAGATCAACGACCATCTGCCCGAAAACATCATCGATCCTGAAGCGATCGAAGGCATCATCGGTACCTTCACCGATATGGGCATCTCCATTCACGAGCAGGCACCCGACGCCGAGTCGCTGCTGCTGTCGGATGACGTGGTCAGTGCACCCAGTGACGATGATGACGCTGATGCGGCGGCCGAAGCCGCCCTGTCGACCGTAGATTCCGACTTCGGCCGCACTACCGACCCGGTACGTATGTACATGCGTGAGATGGGCACGGTCGACCTGCTGACGCGCGAAGGCGAAATCGCCATCGCTAAGCGTATCGAGGAAGGCCTGAAGGACATGATCCATGCAATCTCTGCATCGCCCACCACGATTGCCGAAATCCTGGAAGCTGCCGACCGCATCGCCAAAGAAGAAATCAAGATTGACGATATTGTCGACGGTCTGGTCGATGTCACCGCCAGCGAACCGGACATTCCAGCCTCTGCGACCGAAGACGAAGACGTGGACGACGAGGACGAAGAAGAGGTAGAAACGGAAGAGGGCGAAGAAGAGGGCGTCGAGGAAGAGAGCATCTCTTCTGCCGGCGCCGCCAACCTGACCATCGAGCAACTGGCGCAAATGCGTCGCGAGGCGCTGGACAAGTTTGCCGCCATCGCCGAGCAGTTCGGCAAAATGCGGCACGCCTACGAAACTCAGGGCTACAATTCGCCCAATTACATTGCCGCCCAGGAAACGATTTCCAATGAGCTGCTGGGGATTCGCTTTACCGCCAAGATTGTCGAAAAGCTGTCGAATTCGTTGCGCACCCAGGTTGATGAGGTGCGCCAGATCGAAAAGCAGATTTTGGATGTGGTCGTTAATCGCTGCGATATGCCACGTAGCCATTTCATCGCTGTTTTTCCGGTGAACGAAACCAATCTCGACTGGGTCGACCAGGAGGTCGAGGCAGGCCATTCTTACAGTGCCGTGCTGGCACGCAATGTTCCTACCATCAAGGAATTACAGCAAAAGCTGATGGACCTGGAGAAGCGGGTGGAACTGCCCTTGCTCGACTTGCGTGGTATCAACAAAAAGATGTCGGCCGGTGAAATGAAGGCCCGTCGCGCCAAGCGCGAAATGACCGAAGCCAATCTGCGCCTAGTGATCTCGATTGCCAAGAAATACACCAACCGCGGCCTGCAGTTTCTGGACTTGATCCAAGAAGGCAACATCGGTCTGATGAAGGCGGTCGACAAGTTCGAATACCGCCGCGGCTACAAGTTTTCGACCTACGCCACCTGGTGGATCCGGCAGGCCATCACCCGTTCGATTGCGGACCAAGCTCGCACGATCCGGATTCCGGTGCACATGATCGAAACCATCAATAAAATGAACCGAATTTCACGCCAGATCTTGCAGGAAACTGGCGCCGAGCCAGACCCAGCGGTGTTGGCGTTGAAAATGGAGATGCCGGAAGATAAAATCCGTAAAATCATGAAGATCGCCAAGGAGCCGATCTCGATGGAAACGCCGATTGGTGACGACGACGATTCGCATCTGGGCGATTTCATCGAAGACAACAACACTTTGGCTCCGGCGGATGCGGCACTGCATGCGTCCATGCGCGGCGTGGTCAAGGATGTGCTAGATTCGTTGACGCCGCGTGAGGCCAAGGTGCTGCGCATGCGTTTCGGCATCGAAATGTCCACCGATCACACGCTGGAAGAAGTCGGTAAGCAGTTCGACGTTACGCGCGAACGCATCCGCCAGATTGAAGCTAAGGCGTTGCGCAAGCTACGCCATCCTTCTCGCTCCGACAAGCTCAAGAGCTTCTTGGAAGGAAACTAGATTTATAAAGGTTTACGGGCCTCTAGCTCATGCTTGGTTAGAGCAGCGGACTCATAATCCGTTGGTGCCGTGTTCGACTCACGGGAGGCCCACCAGAATTATCCTTATGGAACAAGGATTTGCACCCATCGGCCCGTATCGGTCGATGGGTGTTTTTGTTTTTAAACGCAATTTGACGGCACTTCAATGCTTTTGACCGCGTCAGCCGTGATTTGGGAGCCGTCATTAACCTGTTCGGGAAAGTATAGGAATTGAGAGGCCAAGTGCGCTCCACAGCAGGAGCACTTAAAGCATTTGGCCCGTCACCTGTAGCATCCCCTAGACAGCCACAAAACCACCCGAGCCAGGCACCTCAGCAACTCTTCGAGGTTTGACTCGACGGGCTGGTGCCGGCCGACTTGAGGCGAGCATCTGCATCTGCATCTGCATCCTGGCCATGACTTCTGCGTGCGGCACGCCGGGGCGAGGATCGTCGATGGCCTCCCGGATCTCAGCAGCCAGCCACTGATCATAGCCTGCAGCTTCCGGCGCCAGCACCTGGCTTTCGGTATTGCGTTCTTTTTCCATAGATCACTCTCATTTAAACGTTCCAGAGTCGTATAGCGTCAAATTTTCCTATACCCGGTTGGACATCATCAACTAAGAGGAAATATCATGAGCCAAGCATCTGGAAGAAAGGGGATGGATACGCTGCCATCGATTTGATGGTGCATCGATTTGACGACCATTAAGCGGCAATCGATCGCGGGAAACATTTCAGCGCGGCCAAGCCTCGAAAACAAAAGCGGCCAGCGCATATCGCGGCATGCCTTGCCGCATTCAATGGAGAAGAAAAATGATGAAAAGTTTTGCTGTGGATTGTCGCCATCATCTTCATCAGTGGCCTACTGGTCGTGACCGCCGTGTTCAATCTGATTTACTGATGATGGCAGTGCCAGCCGCTCGGCTGGAAGCACGGAAATGAAGGCAAAAAACGCCGTCAAGCGCACCGGCAAGATTCTGTTAGTCGTGGTCGCGACATTGTTCGTGGTCTTGCTGGCTCTCAATCTCACTCTAGGCGAGCAGCAGATTGAGGCCCCGATCAAACATGCTTATCCGGTGCGCGACGCTCAGTTCGTAAGTACCATGGGCAAGCTGCTTGGCCCCGGCTTCGCTGACGGCAGCCAGGCGCAGACATTGCTCAACGGCGAGGAAATCTTCCCGGCCATGCTGCAAGCGATCCGCTCCGCCGAGCACACGGTTACTCTGGAGATGTACATTTTCTATACTGGGGAAACCACGCGCCAGTTCGCCGATGCACTGAGAGAGCGTGCTCGCGCTGGCGTGCGCGTGAATGTGCTGCTCGACTGGTTCGGCGGACAGATCAACAACGATATCGTCGACCGCATGGAACAGAGCGGCATCGACCTGCACTTTTACCATGCGCCATCATGGACTACGCTGACCATCATGAATAACCGCACCCACCGCAAGATCTTGGTGGTGGACGGCAAGGTCGGATTTACCGGCGGCGTCGATATTGCCGATAAATGGCGCGGCAATGCGCAAAACCAGAATCATTGGCGTGATACCCACTTCCGCATCACCGGCCCGGCGGTCGCGCAGCTGCAGGCAGCTTTTACGGATAACTGGCTGCAAGCCACCGGAGAGGTGCTGCACGGCCCGCTATATTTCCCAACTCTGGAGCAAGTCGGCTCGCTGAAGATGCAGGTATTCAACAGCTCGCGCGGAGGCGGCTCGGAAAGCATGCAGCTGATGTACCTGCTGTCAATCGCTTCCGCCCGGCAAAGTATCCATCTCTCCACCGCCTACTTCATTCCACGCGAGGTGGCAGTGGCGCAGCTTGTTGATGCGGCCAAGCGCGGTGTACGGGTGCAGATCATCGTGCCCGGTGAGCATATCGACTTTAACTTCGTGCGGCGGGCATCGCGCCACAACTGGGGGCCGCTGCTGGAAGCCGGCGTCGAAATTTACGAGTACCAGCCGACCATGTACCACGTCAAGCTGCTGGTAGTTGATGCGATCTGGACCTCGGCCGGTTCCTCGAACTTCGATCCGCGTTCTTTTTCGATCAACGATGAAGCTAACATGAACGTCTACGACGAGGATTTCGCTCGCACTCAGATCCGGATATTCGAGCGTGACCTGCAAAAGTCGCGACGCATCAGTTTCGACGAGTGGCAAGCACGATCCTGGTCGGACCAGACCCTCGATGCACTGGCATCGCTGTTTGGCCCACAGTTGTAGATGGTGCCTATGATGGAACGTATCAAAAAGCATTAAAAAGTATTAAAAAAGGTCAGCATTGCACTGTTTTGCATAGGTAAATCATGCCGCACGGCCCACGCATTAAAATAGCCGGCATACCGCAGCATCTTGTTCAACGCGGCGTCAATCGACAGCCACGCTTTTTTGCCGGGGACGATCACTGTTATATCCACCGGCTATTTGCAGCGGTTGCATGACCATCCCTTGTATCTGGCTCGGCATACCGAGATTTGTTTCGCAGCGAATTAGATGAAGCGGCAAATTGTGAGCGTGTGCATGACTTTGATGCAGGGACAACCAGTAGGAAGGAAGGGATTCAAAGAGGAAATGAGCGCAGCTTCCGGCGCACGCAGATGCGTCGAGCTAGGGCTACGCCTAGGTCGCTCAGGTCAGACGGTACAACTTTGCGTTTGTTTATGTTTTTCCTTGTGGGCGGCAGTGTCCTGGCTAATGCCCGGTTACACAAAATTATTTACAACCCCTAATTTGGCGCTGCAACGGCTTGTCGACCTCTTTGTTGCCCAGGCCAGGTTGGCGATCAACAGCGTCGCCACAAAGCTCACGGCGATCAGGCCAATACGTAGCAGCAGAGTTTTAGACGTCGCGATATAGGTTGTTCGGACCGGCGCGTCAGGTTTTCTCATCGACGAACAGCACTCTGCGCACCAGATCCTTACTGTCGGCGCGCCCGCCTAACGAGCCAGCCAGAAGGTCGAGCGCGGCGACAAATAGGCTCAGTTTCAGGTGATCGATCGCTCGCACGGCTGGATCGACGGTCGGCCAAGTTTCCATCAGTTTTTGCGGAAATATCGTGGCGGTGCCAAGGTAGGTCAGACACACGAACATCGAGAACAGCAGCAGCATCGTCAGGAATAAGCATAGTGCTGTCGCCGCATCGGTCACGACCGCGGATTCGGCAAGGACGTGGCTGCGGCTGAGCATGCCGCCAAAAGCGAACGAGCGGTACAGCACCGCGGTGGCGCCGAGCACGGCCGCCACCGAGAGCATCGCCAGCTGATAGAGCTCGACGGTGCTGCCGACATCCCA
>JBBSSV010000079.1:0-7583 GCA_038241705.1 Burkholderiales bacterium
AAGCCTTTTCTGTTTTCGGCAGCAAGGCGGGCAAACGTAGTCTGAAGACGGGACATGGACTGCTCTGGTCTTTGAAGGAAAGTGGGGAAAGGATCGTCAGAAAGGGGCAGGCGACGAGAACATCGCGGCACCCATCAGGCGCATTCGCCTGCTGGCACTGCTCAGCAAACGAATGGCCCCGAGCGAGCGTCAAATAGCTTTTTTCGTGCGCTGGGCAACGGTATGCATATCCTTGTCACCCCGGCCAGAGAGGTTGATCAGGATGATTTTGTCCTTGGGCAGAGTGGCGGCCAGGCGCTCGGCGTAAGCCAACGCATGACTGGATTCAAGCGCAGGAATGATCCCTTCGATCCGGCAGCAACGGTGAAAGGCGTCGATGGCTTCGTCGTCACTCACCGCCACGTACTGAGCCCGGCCGCTATCCTTCAACCAGGCGTGCTCCGGTCCTACGCCGGGATAGTCCAGGCCGGCTGAAACTGAATGGGTCTCGATGATCTGACCGTTGGCATCCTGCAGCAAATAGGTGCGGTTGCCGTGCAACACGCCTGGCACGCCCGCTAGCAGGGCCGCGGCATGCTGGCCACTGTCCAGGCCGTCGCCGGCAGCCTCGACCCCAACCAACTGCACGTCGGGATAATTCAAATAGGGATAGAAGATGCCCATGGCATTCGAGCCGCCGCCGATGCAGGCCACCACGTAATCCGGCTGATGCCCGGTCATTTCCGGCATCTGTACTTTGCATTCTTCACCAATGACGGACTGGAAGTCACGCACCATCATGGGATAGGGGTGAGGACCAGCGACGGTGCCAATGATATAGAAGGTGTTTTCGACGTTGGTGACCCAGTCGCGCATGGCTTCGTTCAGCGCGTCCTTCAGGGTTTTGGAGCCGGATTCGACCGGCACCACTGTCGCGCCCAGCAACTCCATCCGGTAGACGTTTTGCACCTGGCGCTTAACGTCTTCGCTACCCATGTAGATCACGCACTCCAGACCAAAGCGGGCGCAGATAGTGGCAGTGGCTACCCCATGCTGACCAGCGCCGGTTTCGGCAATCACACGAGGCTTGCCCATGCGCCGGGCCAGTAAGGCTTGGCCGATGACATTATTGATCTTGTGCGCGCCGGTATGGTTCAAGTCTTCGCGCTTGAGATAGATCTGGGCACCACCAGCCAGTTCGGACCAGCGTAGCGCATGATAAATAGGGCTGGGACGACCAACGAAGTGCTTGAGTTCACTGTGGAATTCAGCCAGAAATTCCGGGTCATCCTTGTAGTGCGCATAGGCCTCGGTCAGTTCTGCCAAGGCATGGGTCAGGGTTTCTGACACAAACCTACCCCCGTAGGGGCCGAAGTGGCCGCGTGCATCCGGCAGGTTATAGGCACCCACCTGATGAATGGCTGATTCCGCTATTGGCTGGCGGTCGCCCACGTTGCCCAGTCCGTCAAGTTCTTTCATTGCTGTTCTCTATTCAGGTAGGCCACGCGCAAGCGCGTTGAGCCATTCATTCAATAAGGGCGACGTCTGCTTGTCGTACTGACTGTACAAAGGCGCGCATCCGGTCAAGGTCTTTCACACCACGTGCAGCTTCGATACCGCTACTGACATCGACGGCAAAGGGGCGTATCTGCTGCACTGCATCGGTCACGTTGTCGGGGTTCAGGCCGCCGCTAAGGATGATACGGGAAGCCATGTCTGGCGGAATTACTGACCAGTCGAAACGCTCTCCACTACCACCATAGGCAGCCGTCCACGTATCCAGTAACAGGCCGGAAAAATACTTGCCAGCAGCGGCGTAGTCTTGCGTCCATTTTAGCAAATCGGCTGCCTGTGTATCCGGTCCCACCCGCAGGGCACGGATGAAAGGCCGGTTCACGGCCCGGGCAATCTCGGCGCACTGCTGTGGACTTTCGTCGCCATGGAATTGCAGCAGCGACAAGGACACCCGGTCAACAGTCGCGGCTACCTCCTCAGCCGTGGCATTGACGAACAGGCCAGTCAAGGTAATAAAGGGGGGAAGGCTAGTCACTAACGTGGCGGCCTCTGCAATCCCGACAGCACGAACGCTAGGCGGATAGAAAACCAGCCCAATCGCATCGGCTCCCACGGCGACGGCAGTCGCCACTTCTTCAGGATGACGAAGGCCACAGAGCTTGACGCGAGTGCGGGAAAAAACAGGCATGATACGATCAGTCCTCAATGAGATGACGGCCCCAGCCAAGGGAAGCGGGGCAAGGCCTGCTGGGGCAATTGCCAGGAAGCGTCATAGCCTACCTTGGTCAGATACAGGCCATCCGGCATGAAGGTCGGTGCCGCCTTGGTACGGTCAGCGCCCTGCAAGACCTCCTGCAGCCATTCGGCGCTACGCTTGCCAATGCCGACATAGACTAATGAGCCCACCAGATTTCGCACCATGTGATGCAGGAAGCCATCTGCCTGGAAACGCAGGGCCAGTAGATCCTGGTGACGCGTGATTTGGATAGCATGCAGGGTGCGTACGGGCGACTTGGCCTGGCACTGGGTGGAGCGAAAGGCTGAAAAATCATGGGTACCCAGCAGCTGTTCTGCAGCGGTTTGCATAGGCTCGACTGACAAGGGACGGAATGTCCAGCCAGCGCGGCCGTGCAAAAGTGGGGAACGAACAGGATGGTTATACAGCAGATAGTCATAGGTGCGCAGGCGGGCGCTGAATCGGGCATGAAATCCATCGGCCTGATACGGCACTTCAGTCGCCCAGCGTACAACGATCGAAGGCGGCAGGAAGGAATTCAGGCCACGCACCCACGCTTCTTCCCGGCGTTGAATAACGGTATCAACGTGCACGATCTGCTCAATGGCATGCACCCCGGTATCGGTGCGTCCGGCAGAACGGGCGACTAAATCGACTCGAGCGAATCGCCGCAGCGCTGTTTGCACTTGGTCCTGCACGGTCTGTCCGTCGGGTTGAGTCTGCCAGCCATGCCAGGGACTACCGTCATACTCGATACCCAATACGATGCGTCGCATGCTTGCCCACGTTCCATTAAAACAAACGCCACCTCAACCATGAGGGGCGTTCTTCTTGAAAACGCTATTTTATAGTGCCTGCACCCAAGCTTCAGCGTCTGCGGCTACTCTCGCTTTAACTACCAATGTACAGGCCTCCAGAAATCAGGGCATGCAATCGAGTACGCCAGGCAGTCGCTTAACCCAGCTTTTCCAGAAGCGCATGGGCTTTTTCGACCTGCTCGGGGCTACCGGCTTCAACCACCTCTTCCAGTAGTTCACGCGCGCCTTCGCTGTCGCCAATTTCCTGATACGCCAACGCTAAATCAAGCTTGGTAGACAAATCATAAGTCTCATTATCTTCAGAGAAGTCGAAGCTGTCGGCCCCTGTCTGATTGCCGAATGCGGCATCAAGGAAAGATTCGTTCAGTTCCAGGCTGATGCCACTCAGGTCAAAGTCCAGCAGTTCGGGCGCTTCTTTCGACACCGCGCTCAACCCGCTCTGGTTCAGCTCAAGAAAGGAAAGATCAGCCTCGGCCGCAACAATGGGCGTAGAAACCGACGAATACAGGTCCGTTGTCTCGACCGCGACCGGCTCGGCTGCATCAAACAGGAAATCAAGCCCTTCGGGATCGAGACCCGAAGGCAGCAGTACTGGGTTTTCCTTCTGCTCAGCTTGCATGGTTTCTTGCATGCGGCGTTCGAAGCCTGGAAAATCAAAATCCAGGTCCAGCGCTGAAGGTGCAGAGGAAGGAATTTCCCGTGGCATCAGCTCGACTGTCTTTATATTTGCCGAGGAAGATGCAGCCTCTTTTTCTGGAACAAGGTCAGTCGCTGCCGCATTGCCTGACAAAACCGCGTCATGCGTGACAGAAGGCTGCGTGCCAGTGCTTTCCTGGTCAACGTCCCACTCCAAGTCAGTATTGTCGACCTGGCCCTGACCTTCTTCCCAATTCAGATCCGCATGGCGGATCTTGTCCTGCTGTTGTGCTGCGAATTCTTCTGGTCCGATGGAGGGAGTTGAAAGATCAAAGGAGACGGCATTTGCGCTGGCTTCTGCATCCAGCTGGAATTCGCGTGACTCCTCGTCGAAAGACAAGGAGGAAGAAGCGTCTGACTCTGTCTCATTATCGGCCGACAGTTCAGGCTCTGACGCCGCTGGCGCATTCAATTCCGCCTCATTCATAGAGGTGTACAGGGGATTACCGGGCTCCAGAGCCAGGCCTAATGCGACAGCTCGCTGCCATACCAGGCCCAGCCCTTCTGTCCGCGCATACAACTCGCCAGCCATGGCCGCAAACGCATTCTGATCTTCTTGATCAGCATAAATTTCCAGCAGCTTCAAGCGCCAATCGTGACGTTCAGGTTGATGATACAAAGCACTTGCAAGCGTTGTCGCAGCTTCATTCTTGCGATCAAAGGCAAGGTGCATCTCGGCTGCGAGCAGGGGGTCGCTGGTGTATGGGTCAGATGGAATCAACTCATCGCTAACACTGCCATTGGGATCAGGCAAACTTCCGTCAGCCGTTGGCTCATCAATCCAGATAAGTTCGCTTTTCTTTTTTGACGCATTCAGCCTTTCCTGAGCGGCTCTGGCCGTTCCAAAAGTGCCAGCTACAGCATCCAGACTGGTTTCCGCAAAAAATGTATCTTCTTGCAGGAGTTTTTGTTTTCTACGGCGGACGCCCAACAAGCCGGCGCCCACTAGAGCAGCCAAAACGGTCGCCAGTATGCCGGGCAGTGCAGGGCTCTCAAGAATTTTATCTATCATGCCTGGCTCAGTCACGATAGATTGAGACTTTGCTGCAGGAACCGGCGTTGCCTTGGATACCGTGGGTGCTTCTGCGATCTTGTCGCCAGGTGCATCCGCAGCGTCCGCAGACATGACGGCTTTTGCATCTGCCTTAGCTTCAACTGGCTCAGTAGCCAGCTCTGCAGCAGGCGTCAGAACCAGTGCGGCTTGGCGCTCAGCTAGAGCTTGGTTCTTGATTTCCAGCAGCGCCTCCAATTCACCAATGTTCTTCTCCAGTTCCAATACGCGGACATTGGCTTCCGTCAAGGCTTTTTTCTGTGAAATCGCCTCCTCAGTGAGAGCTGTTTGATTTCCCTGCGTGCCACTGGCCTTGGACAGCTCTAGGCGGTCGCGGGCCTGCGTTTGGGCACTGGGCGTTTCCTGGATTTCGCTCGTGACTTTGCCGATGTTGCTCTGCGCGTCCGTGGACGGTTCCGACGACTGTACCGTGCGTGCTTGGCTGGCAAGCTGGTTGCGGTAGCGATTGAAGTCGGCGGTTTGCGCCCGTACGATGCGCCGCGCTTCTGTCGGGGCGAAAGCCTGCGCATCAAGGGCTGTCGGCACTTCCAGGATACGGCCGCTACGCAAGCGATTCATGTTGCCGCCGTCAAAGGCTTCCGGATTGGCGCGCTGCAAGGCCACCAGCATCTGGTCCAACGCAATACCGTCTTCTGCATGCTGAAGCGCGATGCCAGCCAACGTCTCGCCGCGTGCCACCCGATGGCGCGTTGGCGGCTCGGCTTGAGATCTGGGGCGGTTTTGAGCAGCCGAGGCTGCCGGCACGGCCGCAGCCTGTGTCGGCAGTGGCCGTTTCTCAGGACTTGGCGGCAACGCCACATTCCCTGGCACTGCTGCTATTTCTCCCTGTAACGCCAAAGGCGTCACAGGTGAAGTCAACTGAACAGGTTGTGTCTTTTGCAGGCCCACCGGGTCCAGCAGAAAGGTATATTCGCGCACCATACGTCCGCCGGGAGCATTCAGTTCCAGCAGCATGTTGACGTAGGGTTCGTGAATGGGTCGGCTGGAATTCACCTTGATCACGGCGCGCCCACCGGTTTGTTCAAGTCGAAAGCGTAGCCCCAGCAATGCCGGATTCAGCTCCATATTGGCGCGCTGATAGGCCTCTGGCGACGCGAGCCTGACTTCCAGCTGACTGGCTTCGTCGCGCGACAGGGACGTGACTTCGACTTCAGCCTGCAAAGGTTGGCCCAGGGCCGACAAGACTGTGAGCTGGCCCAGCCCGGCCGCATGGACGCTGGACGCCAGCAAGACGGTAGCCGAAGCCGCGAGGGCGACGCGCACGCCGCCTGAAAACAAGTGGGAGATACGTGAAGCTGGAAGGTTTTGCGGCATAAAAATGATCCGTGAACAAAGCCTGACGCAACGGCACAGTTGCAGCAACATGCTTCACCGAGGCGTGCAAAGAACGCCGGGCGAAAAAATGTTTCCGCTCGTAAATTTTGACATTAGCACTGAGGCTTCGTCGCAGCAAGCGAGAATCTATCAGGGTTAACGCAAAAAGCCCGCTTCGCCTGCCTGAACGGCAAAATCGAAACGGGCTGAAGTCTAATTCTGTTGCGCCCTAGCAACGAGCTACCGGAAGTCACCAATTGCGGTTTTCGGTAAATGCCAGTGAAAACCGGTCTAGTTTTCCAGCAGGATGTTCATCATGCGCCGCAACGGCTCGGCCGCGCCCCACAGCAGTTGATCCCCGATGACAAAGACTGAAATGTATTCTGGTCCCATGTTCAGCTTGCGCACCCGACCCACGCCAATGTCTAGACCACCTGTAATGGCTGCAGGCGTCAACTCCTTTTCGGTCTGGCTGCGCTCGTTCGGCACCCATTTCACCCAGTCGTTGCCGGATTTGATGATGGTTTCGATCTCGGACAGCGGCAGGTCGCGCTTGAGCTTAATGGTTAGCGCCAAGCTGTGACAGCGCATGGCACCGATGCGCACGCACAATCCATCAACGGGAATCGGATTGTCTGTGCCCAAGATCTTGTTGACTTCGGCTTGGCCCTTCCATTCTTCGCGGGTCTGGCCATTGTCGAGCTGACTGTCGATCCAGGGGATCAGGCCGCCAGCCAAGGGGGACGGGAAATATTCACACGTTACGTCTTCGCGAATGGTCTTCGCGACCTGACGATCAATGTCCAGAATCGCTGACGCAGGTGTGGCTAGTTGCTCGGCCACGGCGGCGTTAATGGCACCCATGCCCTGCAGCAGTTCGCGCATGTGATTGGCGCCGCCGCCAGAAGCGGCTTGGTAGGTCATGGAACTGACCCAATCCACCACATTTTCGCGAAACAGGCCGCCAATGCCCATCAGCAAAATCGAGTTAGTGCAATTGCCACCAATGTAGTTCTTGACGCCCTGTTTCAGCGAACGCCGCACCAACCCATCGTTGACCGGGTCCAGCACGATAACCGCGTCATCTTTCATGCGCAGAGCCGAGGCGGCATCGATCCAGTAACCGTCCCAGCCGGCAGCGCGCAGCTTGGGAAAGACCTCATTGGTGTAATCGCCACCCTGACAGGTGATGATGACCTCGCACTGCTTCAGTGCGTCGATGTCGTTGGCATCACGCAGCGTAGTGTCCTGCTTTGCCATAGCCGGGGCTTTGCCGCCGGCATTCGAGGTCGAAAAGAAGATGGGGTCAATCCGGGAAAAATCGTCTTCTTCCTGCATGCGCTGCATGAGCACCGAGCCCACCATCCCGCGCCATCCGACTAAGCCAACTTTTTTCATCCTTGTCCCCAATGCGACGCAGGTCCCACCTGCTGTCGTGGTCAGTGATCAGTAT
>JBBSSV010000080.1:0-7488 GCA_038241705.1 Burkholderiales bacterium
AAGTTGGCATAGACGGCAGGGTCAATGAAGCTGGCATAACCGACCAGCATTGCCGCCAAACCGACCAGGCTGTGCATTAATGCCACCAATTCCGGCATCTGCGTCATCTGCACTACGCGTGCGGCGTACAGGCCGATGGCGCCACCCACTAGCATGGCCATCACGATCCAAGGAATGCCATCGGCAGTCACGGCTGGACCAAAAATGGTAGCAATGACAGCAATCGTCATCCCGACCATACCGTACAGGTTGCCGCGGCGTGCGGTTTCCGCATGAGACAGTCCACTCAGACTCAGAATGAACAAGATTGCTGCGCCAAGATAGGCGACAGTTGTAAGGCTGTTAGTCATTTCTTATCGCCCCTTTTATTTACGGAACATCGCCAGCATGCGGCGGGTGACGGCAAAGCCGCCGAACATGTTGATGGAAGTGAGAACAATACCGATCAATGCCAAGAAACGGATCCAGCCACCTGGCCGATCCAGAAACTCCAGGCCAAGCGGGGGCGCAATCTGCACCAGTGCGCCGATGGCGATGATGCTTGAAATGGCGTTGGTCACACTCATCAAAGGAGTATGCAGCGAAGCCGAGACGTTCCAGACCACCATGTAGCCGATGAAGCAAGCCAGCACGAAAACAGTGAGGTGGCCCACAAAGGCGACCGGCGCGTTGGCACCAATGAACCAGAACAGTGCAGCGCCCACGCCGAATATGATAGCCAGACGCACAGTGGCCGCAACCTTGAGCTGTTTTTCAGTCTTCTTGGGAGCCGGTTCCGCCTTGGGTGCAGGTGCAGCAGGCGCTGCCGCCTGCTTGGGAGCCGGAGGCGGCCAGGTGATGCTGCCGTCCTTGATGACGGTCAGACCACGGATGGCCTCGTCTTCCATGTTGACGTTGATTGTGCCGTCGGTAGTCTTGCTACCGTCTGGGGCCTTACACAGCTCTTCCGTCAGGCGTAACAGGTTGTTGGAATACAGTGTGCTGGACTGTCTTGGCAGACGGCTGGGCAGATCGGTGTAGCCGACGATGGTTACGCCATGTTTGACCACAACCTGGCCGGGCTCGGTCAGCTCACAGTTACCGCCTTGCTCGGCCGCCAGATCGACGATCACGCTGCCCGGCTTCATCGACTGCACCATCTCGGCAGTGATCAGCTTGGGAGCTGGCTTGCCAGGAATCAGCGCGGTGGTGATGATGATGTCCACATCTTTAGCCTGCTGGGCGTACATCTCGCGCTGGGCCTGCTGGAAGCCTTCGGACATGACCTTGGCATAGCCACCGCCGCCCGAGCCTTCCTCTTCAAAATCGACCTTGACGAAATCACCGCCCATTGAAATGACCTGATCGGCCACTTCCGCGCGGGTATCGTTGGCACGCACGATGGCGCCCAGATTAACGGCAGTACCAATTGCAGCCAGGCCAGCCACGCCGGCACCGGCAATGAAGACCTTGGCGGGTGGCACCTTGCCTGCGGCCGTGATCTGACCATTGAAGAAACGACCAAAGGCATTGGCCGCTTCAATGACAGCGCGGTAGCCGTTGACACCGGCCATGGAAGTTAAGGCATCCATTTTTTGCGCCCGTGAAAGCGTACGCGGTATCGAGTCCATCGCCAGCACGGTGACGTTTTTGGCTGCCAACTGCTCCATCAGTTCCGGGTTTTGCGCGGGCCAGATGAAGCTGATCAGCGTGCTGCCGTCACGAACCAGCGCGACTTCTTCTGCACTTGGACCACGGACTTTGAACGCGATGTCAGCCGCTGCCCACAGGCTTGCGGCGTCATCGACGATCTGGGCACCGGCTGCGCGATAAGTTTCGTCAGTAAAGTTAGCACCTTCACCTGCGCCGGCTTCGACTGATACTGAGAAACCCAGCTTGATAAGCTTTTCCACGACTTCCGGGACAGTCGCCACCCGCTTTTCACCAGGGAAGGTTTCCCTCGGCACTCCGATCATTAAGGACATAGTTCTCTCTTGAGTTGTGTAAATCTGTTGTAAATCTGGGCAGAGATCATCATGGATTCTGCATCGCAGGCGCACGCTGATTCCCCGGCAAAGGCAGCACAAGCTGTGCGCGGCCGGTTGAAATCAGCACCTGTCTCTTTTTCTACTGTTGTTTTTTTAGTCCGGTAATCCGGTTATTTTCATCTACGAAAACAATTTTTGGCACATACGTTTCGATTTCC
Organism: Burkholderiales bacterium; assembly: GCA_038241705.1. Taxonomy (GTDB): domain Bacteria; phylum Pseudomonadota; class Gammaproteobacteria; order Burkholderiales; family Burkholderiaceae_D; genus JBBSSV01. The sequence continues at coordinate 2,186 of JBBSSV010000080.1, forward strand.
GCACCCGTCATCGGTGCATAGGTGCAAATAATGAGCAGGTCACCCACATGCGCGCGTCTTGCCGCTGCGCCGTTGAGGGAGATTTCTCCGCTACCGCGCGCACCCTTAATGGCGTAGGTTGAAAACCTCTGGCCATTGTTGATGTCGTACAACTCGATTTTCTCGAATTCTTTGATGTCAGCCGCTTCTAAAAGGTCTTCGTCGATTCCGCAAGAACCCTCGTAATGCAGGTCTGCCTGCGTCACGGTTACGCGATGAATCTTGGACCTGAGCATAATTCGCTGCATTATTTTTCCATTTACGCTAAAGACTCTTACCTCAACCTATCGAAGGCAAGCAAATCGGACACCATTTTGAACCAGCGCCAGGACTATGGTGCTCGATTTCACGGGACTGCGCCCGGTGCCCCCTCATTATCAAATTTGCCCAAACGCAAACCTGTGCCAGTAACCGCTCTATCCGCTGCCAGAGACCACTTATCATCCAGCCAAATTCTGTCTGCCCCTGCTCCGAGCGCTCCGAAAGAGAGGCCTAAACAAGGCTAAGGGAAACCTGACTAATAGCAAATAAACAGGGCAGATATCCCGGAAATTTTTTGAAGCCTGTTACTTTAGCACAAGCAAGCGGGGAGGGAAACAACGCCTGCGCCTCCCGCCCTTGCACAGTAAAATATGGAGTCACTTTGAAAGTTAGCATGTCTGATATTTGGAAACCCTCTGTCACCGTGGCTGCCATTATCGAGCGCAACGGTCGCTTTTTACTGATCGAAGAAGAGACTAGTGATGGCATTCGCTTCAATCAGCCCGCCGGCCACCTCGATCCGCACGAAACGCTGGAACAAGCCGCTTCGCGCGAAGCTTTAGAAGAAACCGCGCATGAATTCACGCCCACTTCCCTGGTGGGCATTTACATGTCGCGCTACATTTCTTCACGTACCCATCAGGACGTCACTTACCTACGCTTTGCCTTTGCCGGCGAAGTCGGCGAGCGCCTCGATCAGCCACTGGATGAAGGTATCCTCCGCACGCTTTGGATGAGCTATCCGGAATTATTGGCCTGTCGCGCCAAACACCGTAGCCCACTGGTGCTGCAAAGCGTGCAAGATTACCTCAATGGCAAGCGCATGCCGTTGTCCATGCTCTACACCCATCCTAGCGTCACGGCGGGGGAACTGCATGTCTAGAAAGAAGGTGGTCATCGGCATGTCCGGCGGTGTTGATTCATCGGTCGCGGCCTGGCTGCTGAAAGAACAGGGCCATGAGGTCATCGGCCTGTTTATGAAGAATTGGGAAGATGACGACGATTCGGAGTTCTGCTCGGCTCGGGTGGACTGGATTGATGCGGTCAGCGTTGCCGATGTAATCGGCGTTGATATCGAAGCGGTCAACTTTGCCAGCGAATACAAGGACCGCGTCTTTGCCGAATTCCTGCACGAATACCAAGCTGGGCGCACGCCCAACCCCGACGTGCTCTGCAACGCTGAGATCAAGTTCAAGGCTTTTCTGGATCATGCGATGTCCTTGGGGGCTGACTTGATTGCCACGGGACACTATGCGCGCGTGTGCGAAGTGAAAATTGGCGCTGCTGCCAGCCAGTTCCAGTTGCTCAAGGGACTGGATCCGAGTAAGGACCAGAGCTATTTTCTGCATCGGCTGAGTCAAGCGCAACTATCCAGGACTCTGTTCCCTTTGGGCGAACTCTGCAAGACTGAAGTGCGCAGCATTGCCCAACGCTTGCAATTACCCAATGCCCGCAAGAAAGATTCGACCGGCATTTGCTTCATTGGCGAGCGCCCTTTCCGTGAATTCCTGAATCGCTACCTGTCCTTTGCCCCGGGCCCAATGAAAACCCCGGAAGGCATAGTGGTGGGCGAGCATGTTGGCCTGAGCTTCTACACACTGGGCCAGCGCAAGGGTATTGGTATTGGCGGCCTGAAGTCGCACCGTGCCGACGACGGCAACAGCGCGCCTTGGTATGTCGCACGCAAGGACATGGCCAGCAATACGCTGTATGTAGTGCAGGGACACGACCATCCTTGGCTACTAGGAGATAACTTGGTGGCGGCGCAAACTAGCTGGATTGCTGGCCATCCTCCCTTGTCCGCTACGCTGTCGGCCAAGACCCGGTATCGCCAGTCGGACGTCGGTTGTACATTTCAGGCAAAAGATAGTGCGCACTTTGCCTTGGCTTTCGACACTCCCCAGTGGGCTTTGACCCCGGGCCAGTCGGCCGTATTGTATGACGGCGACATTTGCCTGGGCGGCGGCATCATTGATGCGGCAGGCGACACCAGCTTTGCCACGTCTTCCCGGGACTAAGCTGCTGCGCCGTCCGGTCACTCCCTCATTTTGCGATCCAACTTAAATTTGGCCGGCCGCCACACTGCAGCCTATCTAGAGGCACACGCCTACCGTCTCGACAGCGCGGCTTCCCCTTTTCCTTCTGCCTAAGATGCACTGGCCTCCATCGCTCGCTCCCTTGCCTTTAGCCTAAAGGCTACTTGCGCGGGTAAGTCAGCCGTTTTCTTTTCTTGGCTTCTACATATCGCCGTTCTCCAGAGGAGCATAGGCGGCGTCGTCGCTACATTCCGCAACACTTTCAAGCTTCAGAAAGGTAGAAAACACTTGCAAATAAAAACGACTTCGATAATAATCTAAATACGAATTGTTCTCATTTACATAAAAGACAAGAGGTACCCATGGTTCGACCTGCTTACCCGCTACCGACAAGAAACGAAGCGCCCGCCTCTGCAGCCCAGGTGTCTACCCAGAGCGCACCGGCACGCATCAAAAGCAGCGACTTGCTACAAAAAACGCGGGAAGTTGAAATCGATCATGAAGGCAGAATTTACCGCTTGCGTCTGACCCAACTGAACAAGCTCATCCTGACCGCCTGAATCAGGCAACCCATTATCGCAAAGCATCTTGTTTGTCTGCCAGCCTTTCGCCAGTGCAGGCTTGCCACTTAACTGACTTGCTTCTGGAGAACATCATGGCACCAGACTTCCAACTTGATCCTACCTTGCCCGCCACCCCGACTTTCTCAAACCAACCTGAAATTTTGGTTTCAGCCGTGCTGCATCTGATGTCGCAATACACCATGAATGCCGCAACCGAACAACGCAACTGCCTCAAATTGGCCAGCGTCATCGAGCGCCACCTGAAGGCGTTGTCGGAATTGCCAGGTCTGGCACCGGTGTTGCGCGCCACCTGCCAGCAACTGTCGGAGCAATGGGAAAGCGTGGTAGACCGCACCCTGCCGCGTACTCGCCTCACCCTGTTTTCACGTCTGAGCGGTAACACTCGTTTCGCCTAACCGACGTTCGGCCACTAGCTCCATCCAGAAAACGGCCCGTCATTGTTATCATGCCAACCTGCAAGGTATTCGAATGATTGTTTGTGTATGCAATAACATCTCTGATAAAAAAATTCGTAAAGCGGTCGATAGCGGCCTGACTTCCGTGCTGGAACTGCGCCTCGAACTCGGGGTAGGTACTTGCTGTGGCAAATGCCACTCCTGCGCCAAGCAGGTTCTGCGCAAATGCCTGGATGAGGCCGTTGTGCCGTCTCCTGCACTATTTCATCCTGTCATGATGGTGGCATGAGTGTTGCCTTGAATTCCCCTGTTACCCCTTTTACGGTGCCCTCGTTGGCACCGTGGTTGTTATGGCTCAAGTCTTATAAAGGCGTGGTGTTGGCAGTGATTATCGGCCTGCATACGATGGCGCTGCTGGCCTTACGCGACACTACCGCCCCCCAGGCCGTGGCGGTTGTTGCACCCAAGGAAATCACTGTCACGCTACTCTCGCCCAAGCCGACACCTCAGCCGCCTGCGCCAGTGCCCACTCCCAAGCCAGAGCCAAAACCTGCTCCCAAACCCGTACCCAAGAAAGTCGCCAAGCCTAAGCCGGTCGCCAAACCCAAGCCTGTTCCGACGCCTGCGCCCAAAGCCATCTTTCAGCCTGAGCCTGAGCCTGAGCCCGTCGCCGAAGAAGCTGCAGCCGAGCCAACTCCTGTCACAACGGTTCCGCCTGCAGCGTCTGCTGCTGCATCGCCGCCGGCCCCCGCCGCCTCCGGACCTGCCCTGCCCTCCGGGCCGCCGAAAACCATCACCGGCGTGGAATACATCCAGATGCCACGCCCCGAGTATCCTTCTCTGTCGCGCCGTCGCGGCGAGGAAGGCAAGGTCATTCTGCGTGTGCTAGTCAATCAGCGCGGCCGCCCCGAGCAGGTCAGCATCCAGCAGTCTTCGGGGTCGAGCCGGCTAGATCAAGCCGCGCGCGAAGCCGCGATGCGCGCGGTCTTTCGCCCGCATCAGGAAAACGGCCAGCCGGTCCCGGTGTATGCGCTGGTCCCCATCAATTTTTTACTTGATTAAATTTGTTCAGATAAGAAGGAATTCCCATGCAAGCACATCCCTACGGCATTGAAAGCGTATGGCTACAAGGCGACTTCATCATCCGCGGTGTGGCGATTCTGCTGATCGCGATGTCCATCGCCTCGTGGTTCGTGATCGTCACCAAGGCTTTACAATTGCTGCGCTTTCGCCGCGCTCGCACCGCTGCCAGCTACCAGTTTTGGGATACCACCACCTTGACAGACGGTGTGCGCATCCTGGGCAAGGACAATCCCTTTGCCGAGTTGGCGCAATCAGGCGCCACCGCCATGCAGCATCATCAGGCACATAGTGGTCACTTGCATGATCAACTGTCTGTCAGTGACTGGATCACACTGTCGTTGCGTCAATCTATCGACGAATCCGCCGCCAAACTCCAAAGCGGCATGGCGATTCTGGCGTCGGTTGGATCGACCGCGCCTTTCGTCGGCCTGTTTGGGACCGTCTGGGGCATCTATCACGCGCTAGTGTCCATCGGCACCTCGGGTCAAACTGGCATCGACAAAGTGGCTGGCCCTGTGGGCGAAGCCCTGATCATGACGGCGTTGGGTCTGGCTGTAGCCATCCCTGCCACCTTTGGCTACAACGCCCTGGTGCGCGGCAACAAAACCATTCTGGCGCAGCTCAACAAATTCGGTTTCGATCTGCATGCCCTGTTCGTGACCGGCGCGCGTACTGGCACACCCAGTGAAGGCGGGTCCCGCTCCAATGGTGCCAAGCTTGCCGCAGTCGGAGCAGCCTGATGGCAATGGGCTCTCTGTCTGATAACGAAGACGACTTCAACCCGGAGATCAACACCACGCCGCTAGTCGACGTGATGCTGGTGCTGCTGATCATTTTCATCATCACCATCCCGGTCATGAACCATAGCGTCAAGATCGATCTGCCACAGGCCACCACTCAGCCTG
>JBBSSV010000081.1:0-7480 GCA_038241705.1 Burkholderiales bacterium
GCGTGCAGCCAACCCCTTGACGCGCGCACCGATTACCGAGGTGCTGGATGTGGGCGTACGCGCCATCAACAGCATGCTGACGGTCGGGCGCGGCCAGCGCATGGGCCTGTTTGCCGGCTCCGGCGTGGGCAAGAGCGTGTTGCTGGGCATGATGGCGCGATATACCAGCGCCGATGTGATCGTCGTTGGCCTGATCGGTGAGCGCGGCCGCGAAGTCAAGGAATTCATCGAACAGATTCTGGGTCCTGAAGGCCTGGCGCGATCCGTCGTCGTGGCCGCGCCCGCTGATGCGCCGGCTTTACTGCGCCTGCAGGGTGCTGCCTATGCCACCACGATTGCCGAGCACTTTCGCGACCAAGGCAAGAACGTGCTGCTGATCATGGATTCACTCACCCGCTATGCCATGGCCCAACGTGAGATCGCTCTGGCGATTGGCGAGCCTCCGGCCACCAAGGGCTATCCGCCCTCGGTCTTTGCCAAGCTACCGGCTTTGGTCGAGCGCGCTGGCAATGGCAAGGAAGGCGGCGGCTCGATCACGGCTTTTTACACGGTGCTGACCGAGGGTGACGACCAGCAGGATCCGATTGCGGATTCGGCACGGGCCATTCTGGACGGCCACATCGTCCTGAACCGCAGCCTGGCCGAAGGCGGGCACTATCCGGCTATCGACATCGAGCAATCCATCAGCCGGGCCATGCACACCATTACCTCGCCCGATCACCAGCAGCTGGCACGACGCCTGAAGCAGCTTTATTCGCGCTATCAGCGCAATCGCGACCTGATCAGCGTCGGTGCTTATGCTGCTGGCACCGACCCATTGCTGGACGAAGCCATTGCTCGTCATGCCAATGTTGAAGCATTTTTGCAACAAGACATCGCCGAGCAGGCGGGCATAAGCGAAAGCTTGGGGCAACTTGCTAGCCTGTTCGGTTGATTGACAGCCTTTCCACAGGGCTATAGTCGTCACTATGGCTACTTCTTCCGCACTCGATACCCTGATTGAGCTGGCAACGTCGGCAACCGATGAGGCCGCCAAGCGCCTGGGCTTGGCGATGCGTGCCACCGAAGAGGCCGAAACCCGACTGGCCCTGCTGCAGCAATACCGTGACGACTACACCACGCGCTTTCAGCAAAGCCTGATGAATGGCCTCAGTGCTCAGGCTTATCACAATTACCGCCACTTTCTGGAAAAGCTGGATCAGGCCATGGACGGCCAGCAGCAGGTCATCGCCTCCGCGCAAGCGCGGATGCAGCGCGAACGTGGTAGCTGGCAGGAAAGCGAACGCCAGCGCATGTCCTACGGCACTTTGGCCGAACGCGCCGCCCGTACTGCCCGACACCAGCAAGGCCAGCGCGAGCAGAAGGCCATGGACGAACACGCAGCCCGCCAACGCCCGAACAGGGGTTGACCTTGCATCTCCGAATAGATCACTGACATGAACCCTGTTGCCTTCCTTTCTTCGGGTAATACACCAACCAACCTGACAGCCGCGACGCGCCTCATTCAGCCTAGCGCTGGGGAAGGTGCCTTCGGCCAATTGCTGAGCCGCGAAATGCAGGCCAAGCCACCTACAAAGCAAGCCGAGGTGGCACGTCCTGTCCAGCAAGCGGCGTCGGCCCAGTCTTCCTCAGATCAGAGTACAACCGTAGAAAGCACAGCCGCACCATCAGGGTCCAGCCCAAAGCCTGGAAATGAAACAACCGCAAACAAGCGTGATGAAGTCAAAGCGCGCAATGACAAGCAGGCCAAGTCAGCACCAGAAGAGGAAGTCGAAGCCAGCCAGACTGATCCATCCGTGATGCTACTGGCAATGATCAGCGAGCGTGAACGCCGCGCCACAGCAGCAGGCGATGAGGATGCGCAAGACAGCGGGCACGACGCCGCGTTGCGCTTAGCACGTGGTGCCGCCAAGGATAGTGCCTTGGAAAAGCAACCTGATGTAGCTGACGATACGCATGCGGATGCAGGCGATTTGGCAGATTTGTTGGGCGGTGCTCCGACAACCAGCAAGGGCATGGCAAGCCCTTCCGGAGAGAATGGCACCAATCCGTTTGCAACCGTTTTGAGCGCCCAGCAGTCGCATATTTCTGGCCCTGGTGCATCCACACCAACAGCAAGCACCGCTGCAGATATTCCAGCTCGTCTAGGTACACCACAATGGGATCAGGCCATCGGCCAGCGCATGATCTGGATGGCGGCTGGGGCCCAGCAAACCGCTTCGCTTACGCTAAATCCGCCGGAGTTGGGTCCGCTCCAGGTCATCCTGTCATTGAACAATAGCCAAGCGAATGCCACGTTCATCGCGGCCCAGCCGGAAGTACGTCAGGCGCTGGAAGCGGCCATGCCGCGGCTGCGGGAAATGTTGGGTGACGCCGGCATTCAGTTGGGACAAGCCAGTGTCAATGCCGGTAACCCGGGGCAGGAGCAAGGCTTCTCCCAGCAAAATAACGACTCCACCCAGCACCGTAAAAAAGCAAATTCCGACTCGCTCAGCGACACAGCCCTAGCTACTGTCTTGCCCATTCCGCCCGGAACGCGTGGGCGCGGCATGGTCGATACCTTTGCCTGAAGCGTTCTTCTGGCAGGCAAGCGCCGACAAATCAACAGATAAGCGACTGCTTCCTGCCTCTTTTCCCTGCATTCCGCCAGGACGTTTGTTCCGATAATCCAGACTTCACACTCTCAGTAGCAACCAAGGATTCAACATGGCGACATCCGCCCCGAGAGCCGCAACCAGGAGCGCCGCAGCAGCCAGCGCCGATACTCCTGCGCCTTCCAAAAAAATGCTGTATTTGGTCCTTGCCCTCGTAGCGGTCATCGTGCTCGGCGGTGGGGCAGCTTGGTATTTCCTGATCTACGCCAAACCGGCTCATGCTGCAACGACAATCAAGGTAGCACCACCGCCGGTATTCATGCCCCTAGATACTTTTACCGTTAATCTGCAAACCGACGGTGGTGATCAGTTCTTGCAAGTGGCCTTGACCTTACAGGTTGCCGACCAAGCACAGGTTGACCAGTTCAAACTGTACATGCCCGAAGTGCGCAATCGTCTGCTGTTGCTGCTGTCGAGCAAGCGCGCCGGCGACATCCTGACGGTTGAAGGCAAGCGTACTCTGGCTGATGAAATTGTCGCCAGCCTGCAAAAGCCTTTTGCTCTTCAAGGTCAGAACCAGGCGATCTCGCGTGTCTTCTTTACCTCCTTCGTTGTTCAATAAGCCATGACAGAATTCCTCTCCCAGCAGGAGGTTGACGCACTGCTTAAGGGCGTCTCTGGTGAACTGGACGAGGTTGAGGCGACTCAGGAAACACCGGGTGGTGTTCGCCCCTACAACCTGGCCACGCAGGAGCGCATCGTGCGCGGGCGTATGCCCACGCTGGAAATCATCAACGAGCGTTTTGCCCGCCTGCTGCGCATCGGCCTGTTCAATTTTCTGAGACGCAGTGCCGAAGTCTCGGTCGGGCCGGTTAAGGTCACTAAGTACAGCGAATTCATCCGCAACTTAGTGGTGCCGACCAACCTCAACCTGGTGCATCTGAAGCCCTTGCGCGGCACCGCCCTGATGGTGATGGATCCGACGCTAGTCTTCCTGTTGGTAGACAACCTCTTCGGCGGCAATGGACGCTTTCACACCCGCATTGAAGGGCGCGACTTCACTCAGACCGAACAGCGCATCATCCAGCGCATGCTGACCATCATCTTCGAAAACTATCAGCAGTCATGGGAGCCGGTTTTTGGCCTGGAATGCGAATTCCTGCGTTCGGAAATGAACACCCAGTTCGCCAACATCGCCACCCCCAATGAAGTCGTGATCAGCACCACTTTTACGGTGGAACTGGGGACCAGCGTGGGTGAAATGCATTTCTGCATGCCCTACGCCATGATCGAGCCGATTCGCGATCTGCTGACCAGCAATCTGCAAGGTGAAACGCTGAAGATGGACAAACGCTGGGTGCGTCTGATGACCCAGCAAATCCAGACTGCCGAGGTCGAGTTGGTGGCCAAACTGGGTACGGCCACGATTTCACTGGGTGACATTCTTAACATGCAGGCCGGCGATGTGATTCCGATTACCGTGCCCGAGAAAGTGGTGGCTGAAGTGGACAACGTGCCCGTCATGGAATGCAGCTATGGCAAGTTTAATGGTCAATATGCCCTGCGCGTCGAAAAATTGATGCAGAGCACAGAATTTACGCAAGGAGATGAGCATGGCAGATAAAAACGGCAGTCAGGAAGTCACGGACGACGACTGGGGTGCCGCCATGGCCGAGCAGGAAACCCAAACCCAGGCGCGACCAGCCAGCGCCAGCGCTGCAGTAGAAGCCACGGCCTTCCAAGAGTTTTCTTCGTCGCCCCGTGCTGCCACGCCCAACGACATCGACTTCATTCTCGACATCCCGGTACAGCTGACGGTGGAGCTCGGGCGCACCAAGATCGCCATCAAAAATTTGCTGCAACTGGCACAGGGCTCCGTGGTCGAGCTCGATGGCCTAGCGGGTGAGCCCATGGACGTGCTGGTCAACGGTTGCCTGATCGCACAGGGTGAAGTCGTGGTGGTCAATGACAAGTTCGGCATCCGGCTGACCGACATCATTACGCCCTCGGAACGCATTCGCAAGCTCAACCGTTGATGAGGACGACTGTGCATTGCCTTCGGTCATGCTGTTTTCGATTCCTATCAATCGTCACGAAGCAAATCGGGTATGGAGCCAGCCTAACTGTCTTCACCTTGGCAGCGCCAGCTGGCGCTGCTCCTGCTGCTTCGGCTGCGCTTACCAGCAGTCCAACCCTGGGCGGACTGCAGGTATTGTTGGGACTGATGGTGGTGCTTGGACTGATGATGGGAGGGGTCTGGCTTCTCAAGCGTTTTGCCCCTGCTAGCCGCATGGGCAGTGCGCCTATACGGGTCGTGGGCGGGGTCAGTGTCGGCGGGCGCGAACGGGTCATGGTGGTGGAGGTGGCCGACCAGTGGATTGTGATCGGAGTCGCGCCCGGTCGGGTGAATGCACTCTCGACCCTGCCGCGCCAAGACACCTTATCAAGCATGCCTGGCACTCATCCAGCCTCAGAAGCAAGGGTCGAGAGGAATTTCTCGGGCTGGCTGAAACATACCTTGGACAAACGTAATGGCCGCTGAATCCGGCTGGCCGCCTGCTTATCCACCCTTCTCTTTTTCCCGAACTCCTTACCCGTGATGCATTCGTTCTCTTTCCAGCCTGATCGTCGTCATCTGGTGTCTTGGCTGATCGCACTGGGCTTGCTGTGTCTGCCCATTTTGGCCAGCGCCCAGACTGGCATGCTGGCACTGACCAGTACGCCTACGCCCGGTGGCGGTCAGAGTTATTCGCTCAGCCTGCAAACCTTGCTGCTGCTGACTGCGCTGACTTTTTTGCCGGCGGCCCTACTGATGATGACCAGCTTTACACGCATCGTCATCGTCTTGTCGCTTTTGCGCCAAGCGCTGGGCACCCAATCGTCGCCCCCAAACCAGGTCATCATTGGCCTGTCGTTGTTTTTGACGTTGTTTGTCATGGGCCCGGTGTTCGACCGCATTTACGCGGAAGCCTACCAGCCCCTGTCCGACGACCAGATCAGCCTGCAGGTCGCATTGGAACGTGGTGTCGAACCGTCGAAAGCCTTCATGCTGCGCCAGGCCCGCGAAGCCGACTTGGCCTTGTACGTCAAGATGTCCGACACACCCGCGCTCGAAGGGCCGGAAGCCGTCCCACTACGGGTGCTAATCCCGGCCTTCATCACCAGCGAGTTAAAAACCGCTTTCCAGATCAGCTTTGCGATCTTCATTCCTTTTCTGATCATCGACATGGTCGTCGCTAGTGTGCTGATGTCTATGGGCATGATGATGGTGTCGCCCGCCATTGACTCGCTGCCCTTCAAGCTGATGCTGTTTGTGCTGGTCGACGGCTAGCAGTTGCTGATCGGCTCGCTGGCCCAAAGTTTTTTCTGAGGATAGACAATGACTCCCGAAACCGTCATGACCATGGGCCGCCACGCAATGGAAGTTACCTTGATGGTAGCTGCGCCCATGCTACTAGTGGCCCTGTCCATCGGCCTGATGGTCAGCATCTTTCAGGCCGCCACTCAGATCAACGAGATGACGCTGTCTTTCATCCCCAAGCTGGTGGGCATTTTCATCGCCCTGATCGTGGCCGGCCCATGGATGCTGTCGGTGCTGCTGGACTATATGCGGCAGGTGCTAACCGGGATTCCGGGGCTGGTCGGCTAGGAAGCAGAGCCAATTTGGCTTTGCCCTGCCTGCGCACATGATTACCTTTACCAGCGCCGAGTTGAATCTCTGGGTGGCATCCTTCCTCTGGCCACTAACGCGCATCCTGGGGCTGATTTCGGTCGCCCCGCTGTTTGGCAATGTCAGCGTGCCGGCTCGGATCAAGCTCGGTCTAGGCGTCTTGCTGGCACTGATCATTGCTCCCACGGTACCCGACTTGCCGGCGCGCGACCCGATGTCGCTAGCAGGATTGCTGATCCTGACCCAGCAACTGATCATCGGTCTGGCCATGGGTTTTGCAATGCGCATTATATTTGCCGCGGTTGAACTCGCTGGCGAAGCCATCGGCATGACGATGGGTCTGGGCTTTGCCACCTTTTATGATCCGCAATCGCGCTCCCAATCCTCTGCCATTAGCCAGTTCCTGTCTCTGCTAATGATCCTAGTCTATCTAGCGACCAATATGCACTTGGTATTGCTGGCCACCTTGGCAGACAGTTTTTCCAGCCTGCCAATTACGGCAGCGCCTCCAAGCGGAGCGATGCTGGAAATGCTAGCTGCCTGGGGCGGGCGTATCTTCAGCGCCGGTCTGCAACTCGCGTTGCCAGCGTTGGCGGCATTGCTGGTCACTAATATTGCCTTGGGCATCCTGACGCGGGCAGCACCTCAGCCCAACCTGTTCGGCATCGGTTTCCCTATCACGATTGGCGTGGGCTTCCTCATGATTGCCCTCACCCTGCCCTATCTGGCAACGCCTTTGGTAGCGCTGTTTCATGAAGCCATCGGAGTGCTACAACAGATGACTGGCGCCAGTCTGCCGTCGACAAGCTGACTGCAGTCAACCGTCTGTCCAGCGTGGATATCCTTTCTCTTCCTGGGCTTGCCATTCAACGTCCAGTGCCTGCAACATGTCGCTGATCTGATAGGGCTTGGTCAGAATGCGAATGCCACGCAAGGGGGTTTGATGTCCCACATAGCCGCTCGCTAAGACGATACCGACCTCTGGATAATATTCTCGCAACCACTTGGCCAGATCGGTTCCACTGACTGAGCCTGGCATGACGATATCGGAAAATACCAGATCGATACCCCCGGCGCTTTGCAGACGGGTCATTGCTTGCTCTCCATTTTCAGCCAACTCTACCCGATAACCTGCCGCTGTCAGCGTCGGGGCAACCACACTGCGCACAAGAGAATCATCTTCCACCAGCAGCACCGCCCTCGCCCTGCCCCAAGA
>JBBSSV010000082.1:0-7397 GCA_038241705.1 Burkholderiales bacterium
ATCCAAACCATCCATAACACTGAGCTGGGGATTGAAGAACAGTTTCTTCATGGCGGAACGTCTGATGGTTGCGTCCACTTCCTTTCCCATGAACACGGCGTAATCCGACTCCAGCGTCAGCTTGCCGACGTCGGTCGCCGTCAACTCTTGCGCGACCGCAGGAGTCATCTGGACTGCATTCTGTGGAGCGGCAGTCTCTTGGTCGGATGCATGCGCTAACTGCTCGTCCAACGCGCTCTCATCATCGGCCTGCTGCTTGCGTTGCGACCATCGGCTAAAGAAATTTTCTGCTGCCATCCGATCCTCCTGGCTGGCAGTGCCTGCCCTTGTTGAAGGTGTAGGCACTTTTGGGGCTTGAATGAGCGCTTGGGGGTGGCTTTGCGCGGCCACCCCGAATTCCCTTAGTCGTTTTTGACAACGATGCTGGGAAACTTGCTCGACATATCCTTGGATTTTTCCGCCACCTTGACGGCGACCTTGCGTGCAATTTCCTTGTATATTTTTGCAACCGCTCCGTCGGGATCCATGACCACGGTCGGCTTGCCAGCATCGGCATTAGCCCGAATCGACATGGTCAGCGGCAAAGCGCCGAGAAATTCAGTGCCATAATCGCGACCCATGCGCTCGCCACCGCCTTCGCCAAAGATCGGCTCGGCATGGCCGCAGGAGGAGCAAATGTGCACGCTCATGTTTTCCACGATACCCAGGATGGGGATGCCGACTTTCTCGAACATCTTCAATCCCTTGCGGGCATCCAGCAGCGCAATATCCTGGGGCGTGGTGACAATAACTGCACCAGTGACAGGTACTTTCTGCGACAGCGTCAATTGGATGTCGCCTGTTCCTGGAGGCATGTCCACCAGCAGATAGTCCAGATCACCCCAGTTGGTCTGCTCCAGCAACTGCAACAGCGCCTGCGTGACGATAGGTCCACGCCAGACCATGGGCTCGCCCGGATCGATCATGAAGCCAATGCTCGATACCTGAACCCCGTGATTTTCCATCGGCTCCATGGTCTTGCCGTCATTGGACTTGGGCTGACCTGAAATGCCCATCATCATGGGCTGCGAAGGACCGTAGATGTCGGCATCCAGAATCCCGACCTTGGCGCCTTCGGCTGCCAGCGCTAGCGCTAGGTTGACGGTGGTGGTGGATTTGCCCACGCCGCCCTTGCCCGAGGCCACGGCAATGATGTTCTTGACGTTGGCCATCAGCTTAACCCCGCCTTGGGCGGTATGCGCGGCGATCTTCGAATAGACGTTGGGACTGACATCGCCTACACCCGATATCGTGCGCACGGCAGCCAAGGCAGCCTTGCGAATGTCTTCGAACTGGCTTTTGGCGGGATAACCGAGCTCAACATCAAAACTGACATTGTCGTCGTTGACCTTGATATTCTTGATGCATCTGCCCGCTACCAGATCCTTTCCGGTATTGGGATCGATCACCTGTGACAGGGCCGATTTGACGGCTTCAGCTGTAATGCTCATTACCTCTCCTCAATGTATTCCTGCTAAGTCTAAACCAATTCAGACACGTCGCGTTTTCGGCACGTAAAGTGGTCATGTGATGTACGCTTTGAAATAGGCGAAATGCGGGGAATGGAAAATGCCATTCTGCAAGCGGCAGATCTGTAGCAGATTGCAGTAACAAGCCGCCTTCTGCCATGTGTTGCGTATACCGCCTGAGGATGTGCGCATTGCCAAATCTCTTCAACTAACTCCATTGACAGCATGACGATACAGAACGAACAACTCACAGGCCTCATTCTCGCAGGTGGGCGCGGTTCACGCATGGGTGGCGTCGACAAGGGCTTGCAGCCTTTCCAGGGCCAGCCCATGGCACAGCATGTCCTCAGCCGATTGCAGCCGCAGGTAGGTCAGATCATGATCAACGCCAACCAGAATCTGGAACGTTATGCCGAGCTTGGTATTCCAGTCTGGCCTGACAATATCTCAGGCTTTGCCGGTCCTCTAGCTGGCTTACAGGCGGGCCTCAGCTACTGCACCAGCGATTACTTGGTAACGGCGCCTTGCGACTCCCCCTTCCTGCCTGCCGACCTGGTGCAAACTCTTGCTAATGCCCTGGAAACCCATCAAGCCGCTCTGGCTGTTGCGGCAACCGGCACGTCTGGCACGCCTTCGTGGCGTGTGCACCCGGTATTTTGCTTGGTCAGGCAGTCGTTGCTGCCGCATTTAACCGATTATCTGGAACAGGGAGGCCGCAAAATTGATGACTGGTATGCCAGCTTGCGCGTGGTGGAAGTACCTTTTGCAGACGAGAGCGCATTTCGCAATATCAATACCCGCCAGGAACTAGAGCGCTACGAGACCGGAAACGATTGAAGAAGAAATGGATAGGGGAAAGAGTGGCGCATTTTCGTGTCACCAATATGCACACGCACGCCACCTCTTGAGCGAAGCACTTGGCCACCCCTCTTATAGGAGGAATCCGCCAGAAGTTCAACAATGCCCCTTTAGGGCTAGTTGCGGTGTACAAGGAGCGTCCATGACCTGTACTTCTCCCATTCCACCATGAGAACCGAAACCGTCAAACGCAGGATAGGGCGCGATCTTGTCCGATGCGCAGGCTGACAGCAACAGGAGCGCAGTCAAGAGGTTCAGAGCAGTTCTCAGCACACTCCACTCCCGTCAACTGTTCTGAAATCCAGTAATTTTGTCACGTGCATGGCTCAGGAAAGCGCTTTCGGCTTGAATTGTTTGTCGCTGATGCGATATTTGTTGCGGCGGTCACCTAGCAACCCGCGTAACTCGTTGATGCTCAGGTGACTAACCTCGTGCATTCGAATCAGAAGCGAGGCACTGACAGGCAGGCGACGATGCCGAATCTTGCTGATGATCGGTGCCGAGACTTCTAGCGCCCGGGAAAGCGCCGCATCATTCTTGACTTCCAGCTTTTTAACCAAATGCGTCAGCAAACGATCAGGGTCGTAGGATGGCTGCGTAAATCTTTGCCCTGATCGTGGCAAGGAGGCGGTGGCTTCGGAAAGCGGGAGCTTGGTCATGACTTGTCATCCTCTTGTAAGTGGGCTGATTCAATTGTGACAAATTCAATAGTGCAAGAGTTGATACTTCACAACCATGCTGCCAGGCACCTCTGTTCAGGAGAAAAACAAACCACTCTTTTACGCCAGATCTTCCAGACGAATGCGATTGACGTCGCCCATGATGGTGGCCAACGCCTCAATCTTGGAAATCGCCTCATCGACATTTTTTTCCTGGGTCTTGTGGGTCAGAACAATCACATCAGTGTAGAGTTCGCCCTCTTCCGGTTCGCGCTGCAGCAGTGCATCAACCGAAATTGTTGCGTCGGCCAGGATCCGGGTCACATCCGCCAGCACGCCCAGCTTGTCGGCCACCCGGATGCGTAAATAGTAGCTGCTAACGACTTCGGACATCGGTAGGATGGGCGTGTCTTTCATGGCATTCGGCTGGAAAGCCAGAGGTGGCACACGGTGCTCCGGGTCAGCGGTCGCTAGGCGGGTGATATCCACTAAGTCCGCAATCACGGCAGAAGCCGTCGGCTCGGCACCGGCACCGGCACCGTAGTATAGCGTCGGTCCAACTGCATCGCCCTGCACTAGCACGGCATTCATCGGGCCTTCGACATTGGCAATCAGGCGCTTGACCGGAATCAGCGTGGGGTGCACGCGCAACTCGATGCCCGCTTCGCCATTGACCTCTGCCCAGCGGGTGATGCCCAGCAACTTGATCCGATAACCCAACTGTTCCGCATAACGGATGTCGGTGGCTTCCAGATTGGTTATGCCTTCGATGTAGGCTTTGTCGAACTGCACTGGGATACCGAAGGCAATGGCTGACATGATGGTGATCTTATGGGCAGCGTCCACACCCTCGATATCGAAGGTGGGATCGGCTTCGGCATAGCCTAAGCGCTGGGCTTCGCGCAGGACCGTGTCGAAGTTCAGACCCTTGTCCCGCATTTCCGACAGGATGAAGTTGGTAGTGCCGTTGATGATGCCGGCGATCCATTCAATGCGGTTGGCTGTCAGGCCCTCACGTAGGGATTTGATGATGGGGATGCCGCCCGCCACCGCCGCTTCGAAAGCCACTATTACGCCCTTGGCATGAGCTGCGGCAAAGATCTCGGTGCCGTGCAAGGCCAGCAACGCCTTATTGGCGGTAACGACATGCTTGCCGTTTTCGATGGCGCGCATCACCAGATCGTACGCAATGTCGCAGCCGCCGATTAGCTCGATGATGATGTCGATACCAGGGTGATTGAGTACCAGTTCGGCATCGCTGACGACCTCGCATTCGCCATTGGTCAATTTTTCAGCCCGCGCCTGATCCAGTTCGGCGATCATAACGATTTCAATCGGGCGTCCAGCACGACGGGTGATTTCCTCTTGATTGCGTGCCAACACCTGATAGGTGCCGGTTCCTACTGTGCCCAGGCCAAGCAGGCCTACTTTGATCGGTTCCATAAATTCGGTATTCAATCCTGTCCAGATCCGGTCTTGCCGGAATAAAAGGGCCTGCAATCGGCCATGCTGGTCATTGCAGGAAAAATGTGGGACGTCGTTTCAACGATTTGCTACATCTCAGACGCGTCGGTTGCGCCGTTGATATCCATCGAGGAACCGCGCGATGCGACCAAAGGCCTCGTTCAGATCATCGGTATTGGGCAGGAAGACGATGCGAAAATGATCCGTGGTCGGACAGTTGAAGCCCGTTCCCTGCACGATCAATACTTTTTCCTCAGCCAATAGGTCGTAGGCGAATTTTTGGTCATCTGCAATCGGATACATGACTGGGTCCAGCCGCGGGAAGAGGTACAGGGCTGACTTGGGCTTGACGCAGGTTACGCCTGGAATATCGGTCAGCAGTTTATGCGCCAAGTCGCGTTGGCGCAGCAAGCGCCCACCCGGGCCCACCAAGTCATTGATGCTCTGATAGCCGCCGAGGGCCGTCTGAATCGCAAACTGTCCTGGCACATTGGCGCATAGTCGCATCGAGGCCAGCATATTCAGGCCCTCGATATAGTCCCTAGCATGTCTTTTTTCACCCGATACCACCATCCAGCCTGCCCGATAACCGCAGGAACGGTAGTTCTTCGACAGGCCGTTAAAGGTGATAAACAGTACATCGTCCGCCAGGGAAGCCATGGACGTGTGGACCGCGCCGTCGTACAGCACCTTGTCATAAATCTCATCGGCAAAGATGATCAGTTCATGTTGACGCGCCAGTTCAATAATTTCTTCCAGCAACTCCACCGGATACAGCGCTCCGGTCGGGTTGTTGGGATTGATGACAATAATGGCTCGGGTGTTGCTGGTGATTTTACTGCGGATATCATCGATATCGGGATACCAGTCAGCTTGCTCATCGCACATGTAATGCACCGGCTTGCCACCCGAGAGACTGACAGCTGCGGTCCACAAGGGATAGTCCGGTGCTGGCACCAGGACTTCATCGCCCGTGTTAAGCAAGGCATTCATGCTCATCACGATCAGTTCGGAAGCGCCATTGCCTAAATAGACATCATCAATGGTTACATCCGCGACATTTTTCTGCTGAGTGTAATGCACCACCGAGCGGCGCGGCGCAAACAGGCCTTTGGAGTCGGTGTAGCCCGAGGCGGCCGACATGTTGCGGATCATGTCTTGGACGATCTCGTCCGGCGCATCGAAGCCAAATACCGCCAGATTGCCGATGTTAAGTTTGATGATCTTGTGGCCGTCCTCCTCCATCTGTCGCGCTTTTTCCAGGACTGGCCCGCGAATGTCATAGCAGACTTCTGCAAGTTTTTTGGATTTGTAGATAGGCTGCACGACGCTGACTTCCTTTGCGAAAAATAATGCCCGGAGGCGACTGCGGAGTGGCAGGATGAGAACACCCATTTTGCCAAAATCGGCCTGTTTTATCAATCATAGAGGACGGCATCAGGTGCGAGGCGTTACAATCTTAACTCTTCTGGCTAAACAACCGCGCTGATTAGCGCCTGTAATGACATGAAGCTACACACTACCGATACCCGTGCTTATCAGACCATCACGGGCTACGATGAAACTGGCGTAGAGATTAACGCCGTACGTCATACTCACAGCCTGATCGTCATGCCCGAGGTGGAGCCAGTCGACTGGCCAGTTCAAAGCTTTGATGATCTGACTGCACAGGATTTTGCGCCCATTGAGGCCACCGACCCGGATGTGGTGATCTTGGGAACGGGACAGCGCCAGCGCTTCATTCATCCTGGTCTGACTTCCACCCTCACCTCCCGCCAGATCGGTGTCGAGTGCATGAACAATCAAGCCGCCTGTCGCACCTACAATATCCTGATGGGTGAAGGCCGCAAGGTCGTGTTGGCGCTGATCATCACTGACTGAGCCGCAGACAGTTCCAGAACAATGCGCCCCATTTGCTCCTACGCATGGCAAGAAGAGCAGCTTACAAGCACTTCCATTTTTGTAATTTCATAAGTATCGGTTCAGTTTCTGATATTTTTCATGGACCCTTCTTCCTCGGCTTGCAAATGCACAACTGTTCGTCTTACCCTGTCTGTTTCCCTGGAACCGGCCTTTATAGATCTTGATGAACATGGAAGACACTATCCCTATCCTCAACACGCAGTTACCCGATTTCTCAGGCCCGATGACCAGCGTAAAAATATTTCGACTGGCTGATTATCGCGGCAAGAACCTAGTCCTATTTTTTTACCCCAAGGACAATACACCTGGCTGCACCACCCAAAGCTTGCGCTTTCGCGATCTTTACCCGGAGTTCCAATTAACCAATACGGAAATCATTGGCATTAGCCGCGACACCCTGCGCTCACACGAAAATTTCAAGTCCAAACTGGAGCTTCCGTTTGAGCTAATCGCGGACACAGATGAAAGCATCTGCGCGCTATTTCAGGTTATCAAAAGCAAAAACATGTACGGTAAACAAGTGCGCGGCATCGAACGCAGTACCTTCATTATTGATGAAGAAGGTAGGTTGATCAAAGAATGGCGCAAGATCAAGGTTGCCGGTCACGTCGACGAAGTACTCGAATTCATGAAAGAACTGGCTTGATTCATCCTTTTGCTCACCCACAGCGCTGCAGCATGGAATCATTTGAATGGGGCCGTTTGCAGGAACGAGAGTTCCTTTTTGCAAACGGCCTTTGTTCTTTTAGCAATAAAACATAGTAAAACCGAGGCGGTGCAATTGGCTGCCCTGTCATGCCCACTTGGCCACAGTACCCGTGTCATCTACTCTTATTTTAAGTTGAGGTTCTGATGCCCTTGCCCAAAATACCCGCCAAACGTGCCGCCTTGCTCTCCCCCGCCGACTACCCAACGGCTGACGAGAGCAAGCTGACAAGCATGCCGGCGATGGAAGTCCCAGTAGCGCCCGTGACAACCGCCGCGC
>JBBSSV010000083.1:0-7372 GCA_038241705.1 Burkholderiales bacterium
GCTAACTTGGCCAACAAGGATTATTTCACACAAGCCTATGGCGCTTGCCGGGATGTGCCCTATGGCCATATTTACCCTGATGCTGGCCGCACTATCAAGTTCACCGCTCGCATGGATTTTTGATGCACGATTGAAATAGTTCCCTCAGGAATTTTTGTAAACTTTGAAGCCTGCTTATAGGGCCGATATCCTATTTGTCAGATAAAAGGCCTATACAAAGGGAAGCAAGACTGAGCGATGAACGAAAGAGGGGCCGGCCTTTGGCTGGCCCCTCTTTCATTTCTTTCTGCAGGATGGGATTCAAAATTTCTATCTGCTTTTTTCCCCAATCACAGGCATAAAATGGCTGCCAGAATGGCGCAAACAGGGTGACGGATTCGCGCATCATGCAAACTCGCTTTTCAATAAAATCCGAACTTCGTCGAGCTGGTGAAGCAGGGCTGGTGTTGCTTGTACTAGCAGCGTGCAGCTTGCTGATTGCCGCCATGACCGGTTCGATTTCACTGACCTTTGCAGAACTATGGGGTGGGCTGCGTGAGTGGTTGCAAGGCCAGCCCACCGGTTTGGCCGCAACCCTGATCGAACTGCGCCTGAATCGCGCTCTGTCTGCCTTTGTCACAGGCGCATTGCTGGCACTGGCAGGCGTCATGATGCAGGCCTTGCTGCGCAATTCTTTGGCTGACCCTTACATCCTGGGCGTGTCAGGCGGAGCGGCGGTGGGGGCGTTGTCAGCGATGATGCTGGTCAGTGCAATCTGGATGGTGGATGCCGCCGCTTTTGGCGGGGCCTTGCTGGTGGCCTTATTGCTGCTGGTGCTGGCGCGACGCGACTTGCACGAGGGGGCAAGCGATGCTCAGGGACCAATGCTGTTGTTGACTGGTGTGATCGTGGCATCTGGTTGCGGGGCGCTGGTGACTTTGATGTTGTCGCTGGCGCCGGACAGTCAGCTGCGTGGCATGGTGTTCTGGCTGATTGGCGACTTGTCCGGTACACGGGCGCGCTGGTTGCCATGGCTGGTGCTTGCGGGCGCACTGCTGTTTGCACTGTGCCAGGCACGCGCGATCAACATGCTGGCGCTGCATGCGGAGGCGGCGGTCACGTTGGGCGTGAATGTAGCCAAGCTGCGCATGGGCCTCTTCGTCTGCGCCGCGCTGGTGACGGCCACGGCGGTGGCTCAGGCCGGTGCCATCGGGTTTGTCGGTTTGATCATTCCGCATGCCTGCCGCTTTGCACTGGGACCGGATCATCGCTTGCTGTTACCGGCAGCAACGATGATTGGCGGCAGTTTTCTGGTGCTGGCCGATACCTTGGCACGCACAATCATTGCGCCGCAGCAGTTGCCGGTGGGTGTGGTCACGGCCCTGATCGGGGTGCCCGTATTTCTGCTGCAATTGCATTATGTCCGGCAGCGCTGAGATGTTGCGTAGCGTGGATGTGCGCGTGGAGGCGGGCGGCCAAGTTCTGATTGAGCATTTGGATTGCAGCTTTGAAGCCAGCCATTGCTGGGTTGTGATCGGCCGCAATGGTGCCGGCAAAAGTACCTTGTTGCGCACGTTGGCCGGTTTGCGTCCGCCAGCTTTTGGTCATATTGAATTGGATGGACGTTCCTTGATCGACTGGCCGCTGACCGCTCTGGCACGTCAACGGGCGTTTTTGGCACAGGGGCGGCACGATACCTTTGCTTACCGAGTGATTGATACCGTGTTGAGTGCGCGGCATCCGTTTCAGGAAGCCAGTGGCTACTGGGAGTCGAAAGCGGACCTGCAGACCGCGCACGAGACTTTGCAGGCGCTGGATGTGATGCACTTGGCGCAGCGCGATATCCGGACCTTGTCTGGGGGTGAGCGCCAGCGTGTGGCCATTGCCACGACCCTGGCGCAGGAAACGCCCTTGCTGTTACTCGATGAGCCCGCTACGGCCCTGGATTTGGGCCATCAGTGGAGCGTGATGCGTCTGTTGGGTGGCCTGTGCCGTGAGCAGAAAAAAACCGTCATTATGGTCAGCCATGACTTGAACCTGGCGCAAGGGATTGCTAGCCACGCTTTGCTGCTAATGGGCGATGGCAGTTGGCTGGCCGGACCGGCGGCCGAGGTGCTGCAGGCGTCGCTACTGAGTCAATGCCTAGGCCATCCAATTGAATGCGTGCAACACGCAGGGCGTACACTTTTTCTGGCGCGGCAAGATTGTTGATCGCACTGGATCAGATCATGTGGCGTGCACTATCGTGATCTTTTTGAACAATGCTTGTTTTCACTACTCCTCACGACCATGACACTTATCTTTTCAGTGCTGCTTTTTGCAAAGCATAGGCGCGCACTACGCCTTGGCACCTTGGGCGCGGCCATGCTTCTGGCAAGTACGGGGGGCGCTGCATTTGCCGCAACGCAGCATGACCGCATCAGCGTGCGCGATGACAAAAATCTGGAAGTCAGCGTGCTGCGTCCGGCGCAGCGTATTGTGGTGTTGACGCCGCATGCAACTGAACTGGTGTTTGCCGCCGGCGGTGGGACACGCATCGTGGGAGCGGTGAGCCACAGCGATTATCCGGTAGCAGCGCGTGCCATTCCGCGGGTAGGCGACTACGCCCGCCTGGATATCGAGCGCATCATCGCTCTGAAACCGGACCTAATCGTCGCTTGGTCCTCGGGTAATCCGGCGCGCCAGCTGATGCCTTTGCAGCAGCTCGGCATTCCGGTTTTCTTTAGCGAACCACGCCAGTTGGCGCAGATTCCGAGCAACATTGAACGTCTGGGCCAGTTAATGGCGACGAGCAAGGTAGCCCAACCCTTGGCTAAGGCACAGCGCCAAACGCTACAGCGGCTCAAGGAGCGCTATGGCGGTCGGGCGGTGGTACCCGTGTTTTATCAGGTGTCGGAAGCACCCCTGTACACGCTCAATGGCGAGCACATAGTTAGCGAGTCCTTGCGCTTATGTAGCGGCAAGAACGTCTTTGCGGGGCTCAAAGGCCTGGCACCGGTGGTGACCATCGAAGCGGTATTGCAGGCCAATCCGGAAGCGATCATGCGGGGTATGGAAGCAGGAGAGCGCGTCACCCAGAAACCGGCAGTTCAAATGAAAGGCAAGAAGCTGCCCAAAGCGCCGCTGGGACTGGAAGCCTGGCAGCGCTATTCTTCTCTGTTGGCAGTGCAGCGCAACAACTTGTTCACGCAGGATGCCGATCTGCTTAGCCGTCCTGGTCCGCGCATGATCGAAGGCACGGCGCAGCTCTGTCAGCAACTGGAACTTGCAAGGCAGCGCCGTCCCTGATACGGATTCAGATTTCCAGGTTGTCGATCAGTCGGGTGTTGCCGAGTTTGGCGGCGGCCAGCACCACCAAAGGCTCGCCCTGGGCCAGATCGCCAGCAGTAGGTGGCTGCAGATTCATCTGTTTGCGAATTGAAATATAGTCTGGCTTCCAGCCTCGGTCTTGCAAAGTTTGGTGCGCCTGCGTTTCCAGTACCGAGACATCCAGATGACCATTGCGCATTTCCCCCGCCATCTCTTGCAGCAAGCTATACAACTGTGGCGCTTCTTGGCGCTCGATTTCTGTCAGATAGCTGTTGCGCGAGGAAAGCGCCAGGCCGTCCTCGGCGCGAAAGGTTTCGGCGGCGATAATTTCCGTGGGTAATGCAAACTGGCGCGCCATCTTGCGCACGATCATCAACTGCTGGTAATCCTTTTTGCCGAACACCGCCACGCGTGGCTGGACGCACGAAAATAGCTTCAAAACCACCGTAGTCACGCCCTGGAAAAAGCCCGGCCGAAACTCGCCTTCCAGGGAGCTGCCAAGCCCTTCCGGCGGCTGGACACGAAACTCCTGAGGCTCTGGGTAGAGGTCCTTTTCTGTCGGAGCGAACAGCACATACACGCCTTCCTTTTCCAGCTTTTCGATATCGGCCTGAAAGGTACGCGGATAAGTGTCGAAGTCTTCGTTGGGGCCGAACTGTAGCCGGTTGATGAAGATAGACGCCACGATCGGGTCGCCATGCCGGCGCGCCAAGCGCATCAGCGACAGATGGCCTTCATGCAGATTACCCATAGTCGGGACAAAGGCGGTGCGCAACTGGCCCCGCAAGTGGTCGCGCAATTCATCGATGCAGGAGATGATTTTCATGGGTTAGTCTTGATTCTGAATATGGGTAGACAGGTGGCTTGGCCAAGGAAAATGGCGACTTGTTTCAAGCGCGCTCATTCCGGCGCATAGGCCAGCCTGACATAAATGGGGGCAAAAGCTTCAGCTTGGGTTAGGTCGACCAGGGTTTCCTTTGCCAGCTCCAGCAGGGCAATGAAGTGCACCAACAACACCGCCACGCCGCGCGACGGGTCGAACAACTCTGAAAATTCAACGAAGCGGGCTGCTTGCAGCTGGCGTAGGATGGCGCTCATGTGTTCACGCACGGACAGCTCTTCGCGGCCGATAGTGTGATGCGCATTTAGCTGGGCGCGTTGATGCAGCCCAGCCCAGGCTGCTTGTAAATCGGCCACTGTGACTTCTGGCCAGCGTACCTGGGTCTGTTGTTCGATGTGGATCTGTACCACTTTGAAATCCCGGTCCCGGCGCGGCAAGGCGTCCAATGCATGCGCCCCTTGCCTGAGCTGCTCGTATTCCAGCAGGCGACGCACCAATTCCGCGCGCGGATCTGCATCCTGTTCTTCGTCCGCCAAATGCGGCGCGGGTAGCAGTAGGCGCGATTTGATCTCAATGAGCATCGCCGCCATAAGCAGGTATTCCGCCGCCAGTTCCAGATGGTGCAAACGTACCTCTTCTACATAGACCAGATATTGCCGCGTCAGCTGCGCCATCGGAATGTCGAGGATGTTGAAGTTCTGACGACGTATCAGGTACAGCAACAGGTCTAGTGGCCCTTCAAATGCTTCCAGAAAAACTTCCAACGCATCGGGCGGAATGTAGAGATCCTTGGGCAGATGCAGGACCGGCTCGCCATACAAGCGTGCCCGCGCAGCATTGCCGACTGCGGGCAAAGAAAGATCACTGGAAGGAGAAGAAGAGGAATCCTGAGGGGCGGAAAGCCGGTGCAGCGCGGAAGGGGATGCCATTGCGGTGGGAGTCATGTTGGCCTAGCGGGCCACGGATGCACCCGCCAGTCGCCCGGCCTGTTGTGGCGCGGTCTTACAGCTTGTTCTGATAGACATAGCCTTGCTGGGGAACACGGGATTCCTTGTTGCGCTCTGTGGTGTCGAGGTCGATCTCCGACTTGTCCCACAACAGGGCGCGCCCCTGACGCTGTTCTTCTTCCAACTGGGGATTTTCCTTTTTGAGATCCTGAATGAAACTAGTGATCTCAGACACATATTTTTTATTTTTCTTGAAGAATGCCATAGTCGTAGAAGTAACTTACATCAAAGGGGAAGAATGCTTGTTATTCTACCCTGTCTTACGCTCGTATTTTCAAAGGAACGCCATGAAACTATTGCTTGCTCCCTTATTTTCTTTGCTGTGCATTGTTCTTGTGACGGGCTGCGATCAGCAAGGGCGCCCGACTGAACAGGTTGGCCTTGATCGGTTGGAAAAAGGCGTGTCGACGGAGTCGGATGTGCGCTTGGTGATGGGACAGCCAGAAAAGGTGTGGCAACAGGGCAATGGTGACCGGGTGCTGGAATATCCCAAGGGGCCGGCAGGGCCGCGCACGTGGATGTTCGATATTGCTGAAAACGGCGTCCTGAAAAACTATCGTCAGGTGCTGACCGAAGACACTTTTTCCACGATCCAGCCCGGCATGAGCCAGGAAATGGTGCGGCGCACGCTGGGTAAGCCGCGCAGCATGGTCAACTTTCCACTCTCAAACGAAGAGGTCTGGGACTGGCTGTACCTGGAGCATGGCCAGAACCCCAACTTGTTCAACGTGCATTTCGACCAAAACACGCGCCAGGTCAAGCGCATGTCGCATTCCGATTATCAAAAGGAATGAAATATAAAAGGCCCTGAAACCGGTGAGGTTCAGGGCCTTTTATATTCTTGCCGCAAAAGGTGGTTAGCCGACGCGCATGCCGGGTTCGGCACCGGGCCAGGGTTCGAGGATGTAGAGGCCGGGATTGGCCTTTTCATCCGCAGCGGAGGCCGCTAGCACCATGCCTTCGGACACGCCGAACTTCATCTTGCGCGGCGCAAGGTTGGCTACCACGACGGTCAGCTTGCCGACCAGTTCTTCTGGCTTGTAGGCCGATTTGATGCCCGAAAAGACATTGCGGTGGCGGCCTTCGCCCACGTCTAGCGTCAGGCGCAGCAGCTTATCCGAGCCTTCGATGGTGGCGCAGTCGACGATTTTGGCAATGCGCAGATCAATCTTGGCGAAGTCATCGATCTTGATTTCTGGTGCCAGCGCTTCCATGGTCTTGCCATTGACAGGAACGTCGGCAGCGTTAGCTTCCGTTGCGGCGGGCTGCTCCAGCAAGGCCTCCAGCATCTTGGCATCAACCCGCGTCATCAAGTGGCTGTAAGGGTTGATGCGGTGGCCGTCTGCCAAGGGGCTTTGGATGTTCTGCCACTGTAGTGGCGCGATATCAAGCAGGGTTTCGACTTGCGCGGCTAGCGCCGGCAACACTGGCTTGAGATAAATCGTCAGGATGCGGAAAGCTTCCAGCAAGCGACTGCAGACTTCCTGCAAAGCCTCGGTCTTGGCCGGATCCTTGGCCAATTCCCACGGCTTGTTGGCATCGACATAGGCGTTGACGACGTCGGCACGCTCCATGATCAGACGCAGTGCTTTGCCGTATTCTCGCTGCTCGTACAGGACTTCGATCTGAGGGGCGACCGCGTGCAAGCTGGATAGGAAGGCGTCATCCGCTGTGGCCCAGCCCATGGCCAGTCGGCCTTCAAAGCGCTTGGCAATGAAACCGGCTGAACGGCTGGCGATGTTGACGAACTTGCCCACCAGATCGCTATTGACCCGGGCCAGGAAATCCTCGGCACTGAAGTCCACGTCCTCGACGCGGGCGCTCAGTTTGGTGGCGAGGTAGTAACGTAGCCATTCCGGATTCAGGCCGAGCTCGAGGTAGCGCAGCGGTGAAATGCCGGTGCCACGCGACTTGCTCATCTTGGCGCCATCAATGGTCAGATGGCCGTGCACATACACCTTCAACTGCTCGATAATGGGATGGCCCGAAAACTTGAGCATCGCAGGCCAGAACAGCAGGTGAAAGGAAACGATGTCCTTGCCGATGAAATGCACCTGCTCAGTGGCGGGATCGTTCAGCAGTGCTTCATAGTCCAAACCCTGCTTGTCGCAGTAATTTTTCAGGCTGGCCAGATAGCCAATGGGCGCGTCCAGCCAGACGTAGAAATATTTCCCCGGCGCGTCAGGTATTGGGATGCCGAAGTAGGGCGCGTCGCGTGAAATATCCCAGTCCGCCA
>JBBSSV010000084.1:0-7371 GCA_038241705.1 Burkholderiales bacterium
CTGCGGCCCGAGACATTAGCCTGCTTGACGAACTTGGCCGGGGGCGCAAAGCTGCGTTCTTCGTGCTTGAGTATTTCTATATCAGCCATGGTCTGCTCAACCCGTTTATCTTGATCAGTAAAAGTAATAATTTTACCCATTCTCTTTTGAGGCAGAGTTCGATCTGCGCTAAGAAGCACGCTTTGGCTGCCAGATTGGTCAGTAAATGTACCTACGTCGATTGGCAGAAGTTTGTTTCAGCGGGTTCTTTCTCGCGCTCATGTAGGCAGGCCCTGCCCTGTAGAATTGAAATTTTTCTATTGAGCGCGGCAGATCACTCTCCGACTTATGCTCGTCACGACCCAATGCCATGACTTCCATCCAGCAAGATGACCTGATCGACTCCATCGCCGCCGCTCTGCAATACATCAGCTATTATCACCCGGCCGACTATATCCAGCACTTGGCACGCGCCCATGAAGCAGAACAAAGCCCGGCTGCCAAGGACGCCATGGCCCAGATTCTGACCAACTCGCGGCTATGCGCAGAAGGCAAGCGCCCGATCTGCCAGGATACCGGGCTGGTGAATATATTCCTTAAAATCGGCATGGACGTGCGCTTCGAAGGCTTTACCGGCTCGCTGGCCGACGCCACCAACGAGGGCGTGCACCGCGCTTACCGTCATCCCGATAACGTTCTGCGTGCCTCCATCGTCGATGATCCGCAGTTTGCTCGCAAGAATACCGGCGACAACACCCCTGCCGTCATCCATATGGAAGTCGTGCCCGGCAATACCGTCAGCGTGCAGGTAGCTGCCAAGGGCGGTGGCTCGGAAAACAAAGCCAAGTTTGCCATGTTAAATCCATCGGACTCTTTGGTGGACTGGGTGCTCAAGACCGTGCCGGAAATGGGTGCCGGCTGGTGCCCGCCGGGCATGCTGGGCATCGGCATTGGCGGCAGCGCCGAAAAAGCCATGTTGATGGCCAAGGAAGTACTGATGGAAGATATCGACATGGTGGATCTGCAGCAGCGCGGCCCCCGCAACCCGACCGAAGCGTTACGCTTGGAACTGCATGAAAAAATCAATGCCCTAGGCATCGGCGCGCAAGGCCTGGGCGGCTTGACCACCGTACTCGACGTCAAAATTCGCATGCACGCCACGCATGCCGCGTCCAAGCCGGTGGCGCTGATCCCGAATTGTGCTGCGACCCGCCATGCCCATTTCGTGCTGGATGGCTCTGGCCCTGTTTACCTCGATCCCCCGACACTGTTCGACTGGCCAGATGTGCATTGGACGCCGGATACGCAACGTTCTAAGCGCGTTAATCTCGATGCCTTGACGCCAGAAGAAGTCGCGTCTTGGCAACCGGGGCAGACCCTGCTTTTGAACGGCAAGATGCTGACCGGGCGCGATGCTGCTCACAAGCGCATTCAGGAGATGCTGGCCAAAGGCGAATCACTGCCGGTGAATTTCGCCAACCGCATCATCTATTACGTGGGCCCGGTCGATCCGGTACGCGAAGAAGCCGTTGGCCCGGCTGGCCCCACCACCGCTACGCGCATGGATAGCTTCACCGAAATGATGCTGGCTCAGACTGGCTTGCTGGCCATGGTCGGCAAGGCCGAGCGCGGTCCGGTGGCCATCGAGGCCATTCGTAAGCACCAATCAGCCTATCTGATGGCAGTCGGTGGCGCCGCTTACCTGGTATCCAAAGCCATCAAGCATGCCAAAGTGGTCGGCTTTGCTGACCTAGGCATGGAAGCCATCTATGAATTCGACGTGGCCGACATGCCTGTGACGGTTGCAGTTGATGCCCGCGGCACGTCGGTCCATACCACCGGGCCGCAGGAATGGCAGCAGCGCATTGCTAGCGGCAAGGCCAATGTCATTCCTGTGAATGTCGTCTGAGCCCGGTTGCCCAGCATGTCCGCTTTGAACCCTTTCGTGGCAGCCAGCCACCTGCCCACCACCCTGAACGACGCCGCCTGCGACCGCCCCATCGGCATTTTCGATTCTGGTTTGGGCGGGCTGTCGGTATTACAGCATATTCGCAATAACCTGCCGTCCGAGCATTTGCTCTACGTCGCCGATTCCGGCTTTGCCCCATACGGTGACAAGCCCGAGGACGCGGTCTTGGGCCGTTGCGTGGCCATTACCGATTTTCTTCTGGAACGTGACATCAAGGCGCTGGTCGTAGCCTGCAATACCGCCACGGCGGTTGCCATCAATGCACTGCGTGAACGCTACCCGCAATTGCTCGTGGTCGGGGTTGAACCTGGCCTGAAGCCTGCAGCCACGCTTAGCCAAAGCCGCATCGTCGGCGTGCTGGCCACCGAACGCACCCTGTCGAGCGCCCGCTTTGCCCGATTGCAAACGCAGATTAGTCTTGATACTGATGTGCGGTTTCTGCCGCAGATTTGTCGCGGCCTCGCAGACCAAGTGGAAAAAGGCGAATCGCGTAACGCTGAAACCGCTCTGCTGGTGCAGCGTTATGTCACACCCCTAATCGAACAAGGCGCCGACACGCTGGTGTTAGGGTGCACCCACTATCCCTTCGTGCGGGCCCAGATTGAAGCCGTCGTACAACGCGCCACGGTTCGGCCTGTAACCCTGATCGACACAGGTGCCGCGGTGGCGCGACAGTTGATGCGCTTGCTGACCCAGCACAACCTGCAGTGCGTGTATCAAGAGCATCCCGAACTCGACGCCTTCACCAGCGGCGACAGCACTGCGCTGGGCATAGGGTTTCGGCGTTTGCTGGGGTTGTTTCCTCGCATCACGCCCATTACGGCAGGACCTTCTCAGATGATACAACCGAAAAGCTGAACAGCATTTGCCACGCTGTCATGTTCTTTGTATAATTGCGATCTGTTTTGGCCGTCGCCGGTCGGAATGTTTTTACAGTGGTGGCCGTAGCTCAGTTGGTAGAGTCCAGGATTGTGATTCCTGTTGTCGCGGGTTCGAGCCCCGTCGGTCACCCCAAAAAAATTTTCAAAAAGCCCAGTTCTTCGGACTGGGCTTTTTGCTTCTCAAAGAAAAGGGAAGGTGGGCAATGCTGCTTTTCTGCTGATTAGGCACTAGTGCTTCTCATTGTGGGATGCCAATCGACCTTGAGTTTTTGCGCTGCCCTAAGCTGGCAAATAAAAAAAGATTCTAGAATAGCCTCTTTGCAATTCACTACCTCTCCAAAGGTATCTTCTTGACCGCTGCTTCTTCTCAAAGCAGGCTTGCCGCTCTGACCCTAGGGGCCATCGGCATTGTGTATGGCGACATCGGCACCAGCCCGCTGTACACCATGAAAGAAGTCTTTGCCCCTCACCACGGCATCGCCACGACTTCCGACAACATCCTGGGGGTGGTTTCGCTCATCCTTTGGGGCCTGATTCTTGTCATTTCTCTGAAGTACATCACGCTGGTGCTGAGAGCGGACAATCGTGGCGAAGGCGGCATCATGGCCCTGACTGCGCTAGCACTGGCTTCGGTTACTCGGCACTCGCGCTGGTATTACCCGGTGATGCTGCTGGGCATGGTCGGCGCTGGTCTGTTCTTTGGCGATGGCGTGATCACGCCGGCCATTTCCGTGCTATCGGCGGTGGAGGGGCTGGAAGTGGCGGCGCCTGCGCTCAAACCCTATGTGATTCCCCTCGCACTAACCGTGCTGATCGGGTTGTACTCCGTGCAGCGTCGTGGCACAGCCGGCATCGGCAAGTGGTTTGGACCAATCGTGCTGGTGTGGTTTATTGCGCTGGCCAGCATGGGTATGATCAATATCCTCGACAATCCTGTCATCCTGGCAGCGTTCAATCCGGTCCATGCGCTGGGCTTTCTGATGCGCAACGGCTGGTTTGCCTTCATCGCCCTGGGCGCGGTGGTGCTAGCGCTGACCGGCGCCGAAGCGCTGTATGCCGACATGGGCCACTTTGGCCGCAAGACCGTGCGCCTAGCCTGGTTTTCCATCGTGTTGCCGGCGCTGGCGCTGAATTATCTGGGCCAGGGCGCCCTACTGCTGTCCAATCCCGCCGCTGCGTCCAATCCCTTTTTCAATCAACTCGGGCCCTGGAGCATTTATCCTCTGGTCATTTTGTCGACCATGGCCGCAGTGATTGCCTCGCAAGCCACCATTTCAGGTACTTTTTCGGTCGTACAGCAAGCCATTTCCCTGGGCTTTCTGCCGCGCATGCGCATCTGCCATACGTCAGAGAGCCAAATGGGCCAAATTTATATCCCGCTGGTCAACTGGCTGCAACTGGCAGCGGTCATCATTGCTGTGGTGGGGTTTGGCTCATCTTCCAACCTGGCGTCCGCCTACGGCATTGCCGCCACGGCCACCATGACCACCACGACTTTTCTGACCTTTTTCGTGGTCCGTTTCGGCTGGCACTACTCGGTTTGGCTGACCATGGCTGCCACCGCCTTTTTCTTGGTGATCGATCTGGCACTGTTTGCTTCCACCAGCCTGAAGATCGTCAGTGGCGGCTGGTTCACCCTGTTGATCAGCGCCATCATGGTCACGATCATGCTGACCTGGCGCACCGGTCGTGAGCTGGTGGCGGCCAATATTCAGCGCCATTTGATTCCGCTGAATGATTTTTTACAATCACTCTTCATCAGCCCGCCCCATCGGGTAGAAGGTACAGCCATTTTCTTTCGCCCAGAAAAAGACGGTGTGCCCCATGCCATGCTGCATAACCTGATGCACAACAAGGTGCTGCACGAGCGCACACTCTTTCTGACGGTGAGGTCGGTCGATATCCCTACCATTCCCGAGTCAAAGCGTATCCAAGTCGAGCCGCTGGAACACGGTTGCTATCAGGTCATCGTTCAATATGGCTTTCGGGACGAGCGTGACCTGCCGCGTGCGCTGCAACTAAGTGCGGCGCAAGGGCTGGAAATCGACCTGATGCAGACGTCCTTCTTCATTGCTCGCCAGACCGTGATCGCTCGGCCTGGCGGTGGCATGGTATTTTGGCGCGAAGCCCTGTATGCCACCATGGCCCGTAATGCTCGCGATGCGGCAGATTACTACCGCATTCCGCCCAACCGCGTGGTGGAACTGGGCACGCAATTGGAAATTTAAGTGGTGCGCCTCAGTCTGATGTCTGATGTCTGATGTCTGATGTCTGAGCGTCAAAGCTGACGCGCTCGCATTTGGCCCCTCCCTGACTTTAAAAGGAGCGCTCTCTCATGATGAAATCCCACACCCTATCCTGTCTGACTTTGATTGCCGGCTTGTCTTTGCTGGCGCCCGCGCAAGCAGCCGGCGAATCCGGCTGGCAGCAAAAACTGAAAAGTCTGTTTGCCAACGACAAACAGGAAGAAAAGTTGTTGCCGCCAGAAAAGGCATTTCAGCTACAAGCCAAAACCAGCGGCCCTGCCACTATTCATGCCACCTTAACGCCTGCGCCCGGCTACTACCTGTACCGCGAACGCATTCAGTTTGATCTGGAAGACAAGAGCAATGGCGCTATTCAGGACGTACGCCTACCTAAAGGCGAAATGAAAGATGACCGCACCTTTGGCAAGATGGAAGTCTATCGTCAGTCAGTAACGGCCACCATCGACCTCAAGCCCACTGCAGCCGGTAACGAACTCGCGCTGAAGGCAAGCTATCAGGGCTGTCATGAACAGTCAGGCGTCTGCTATCCCCCCCAAGTCGCAACGGTGCACCTGATCATGCCTTGAGCCCTGGATTCCAAAGACGTGCTTTGGGCAAAGGCTACAATGCACCTTTGCAATCATTTTCAAGACAGGAGTACACGATGGAATGCACGGTGCGCTGGACGGGACTGTCCGGCATGACATTTTTGGCAGAAACCGGCTCGGGCCACGCCCTGGTCATGGATGGCGCACCCGAAGGCGGCGGACGCGATTTGGCGCCACGACCCATGGAGGTCGTGCTGGCCGGCACCGGTGGCTGCACCGCCTATGACGTCGTCGTCATCCTGCGCAAGAGCGGTCAGGACGTGCGCGGCTGCGATCTGACGCTGAAGTCGGAGCGCTCGGAAACAGATCCCAAGGTCTTCACCAAGGTCAACTTTCACTTCACTGTCACCGGTCGCAACCTCAAGCCCAACGTGGTCGAGCGCGCCATCAAACTGTCGCACGACAAATACTGCTCGGCCTCCATCATGCTGGGCAAAACCGCAGAAATCACCCACTCCTATGAAATTGTGGATGATGCGGCAGAAACAGCGCAGGGATAAATAGCAAGGTCTGTACCCGACAACACGGCACTCATTGCGAGTCTTTGCCAGCGTTGAGCAAGAGGCACTAAATTAATAGTGCCTCTTTTGTGTACGAGAAAATACAGTATGAATTATTTAATCAAAAGTTTACTATTTGCGAAGTTTGCCCCGGTGATGCTACCACTTGGATCGTAGTAGCTTTGACGATGACGATCCAATGATTTCCGACCATAAAAATCAGCGGAGTATGACATAAGATCATCTTCACCGACGAGTTCTTCAGTCGGGACCCCATCTTTTACTACGTAGGCTTTACTATTAAGATGATAAAAGATTTCATATGGCGCGTCTTTTGCCACGCCGCCCTCAGAATGGACCAACTCATGAATCATTACATAATCCAAGTAACGAGGTTCTGCATCGACAATGGCAAAGTCTTTTCCATCGAAACATGTTGGGGCCAATAGATATTGAACCATCACATTGGAATCCAACTGTGTATCACCGCACGCCCAGTATTCATTGTCATATGGTCTACCACCTTCCAGATAAACCATATACTTCTTGTTTGATGGGAGTTCTTTAAGAATCCCATCAAGGTCTTTCGCAATCTCCACAACTTTATACTTATTCCACTTTGCATAATCTTTATCGGTGCGAGGTAGCTCGACATATGTGATATCAAGTGCACCTTGATATGTGTCAAATTTAACGACATGTCCATTCGTTTCAGCATATAACCATCGCTGCCAAGCGGCAATAGAGTTTGCGATCTTTGGATACAATTCTTGAGTTCGTGCAGTTTCACCCTTTGGTACCGCATACACCACGTGAATTTGCTCATCGCGAACTTCATCGACTTGATCGGTGCTTGTGATTTCAGTTGGGAATTTCGGTTGAATAAACGTTTGAATATTGGCCGGATAATTAATATCAACGGGTGGTTGAGTTGGTTTGGGTTCTTTTGGTATTTGGATTACGTCAGGCAAAGGTTTAACCTCAGGCTGCGCCGGGGTTTCGCTTGTATCGGACTCGCTTGGTCGCGGGGTTTCATTTGAATCAGGATCGCTTGGTCGCGGGGTTTCATTTGAATCAGGATCGCTTGGACGCGGTGTTTCATTTGGTGCTGGGCGATTTGGACCAGGGTTAGTCTTAGTTGGCGCAGGTTTTTCTTCAACAGATTTATCGGAAGATCCGCTACCTCCA
>JBBSSV010000085.1:0-7367 GCA_038241705.1 Burkholderiales bacterium
GAAAAGGCGCGTGAGCTGATGAAGCAATACAGCGTGCCAGTCGTGGTGGAAGTGATTCTGGAGCGCGTGACCAATATCGCCATGGGTACCGATATTGACGCCATCAATGAGTTCAACGACGTCATTGATCTTAAATAATCGTTAACTGAAAGGATGACTATGCCAAAGTTGGCTGCCAACTTGAGTATGTTGTTTAACGAAGTGGATTTTCTTGACCGCTTTGACGCCGCCGCACAGGCTGGCTTCAAGGGCGTGGAATTCCTGTTTCCTTATGCCTTCACGGTAGAGCAAATCAAGCAAAAGCTGGATTCCAACAAGCTGGAGCTGGTGCTGCACAACCTGCCTGCAGGCGACTGGGAAGCGGGCGAGCGCGGCATTGCCTGCCATCCGGACCGCGTCGAGGAGTTCAAGGAAGGGGTTGACAAAGCCATTTCCTATGCCAAGGCGCTGAGCGTCAAGCAGGTCAACTGCTTGGCCGGTATTCAGCCCAAGGGAGTCAGTACAGAAGATGCACGTGCCACTCTGGTGAGCAATCTGACGTTTGCTGCGGACAAGCTGAAAGCCGAAGGAATCCAGTTGCTGATCGAGTCGATCAACACCTTTGATATCCCTGGCTTCTTCCTGTGCGGCACTCAGCAGGCAATCGATATCATCAAGGATACCGGTTCGGACAACCTGTTCGTGCAGTACGACATCTACCACATGCAGCGCATGGAAGGCGAACTGTCGAGCACGATCAAGCAGAACCTGGCGCAGATCAAGCATATCCAGCTGGCTGACAATCCGGGCCGTTTCGAGCCCGGTACCGGCGAGATTAACTATGGATTCTTGTTCCGCTTTTTGGATGAAATCGGTTATGACGGCTGGATCGGCTGCGAGTACAAGCCCAAGGCCGGAACCACCGAAGGTCTGGGCTGGCGTGCCGCGCACAACGCGTAACACGCATAGCAAGATCTAGATCAATTAGGGGCCGGGCTGTTTTGCAGTCCCGGCCCATTACAAATATCGCAGAGGAAAAACATGGCAAAAATTGGATTTATCGGACTAGGAATCATGGGCGCGCCTATGGCAGAGAACCTGCAAAAAGGCGGCAATCAGCTCTTCGTCTATGACATCAAGACCCCTGCAGCATCCCTAACCGAAGGCGGCGCCACGGTGTGTGCATCGGCTAAGGACGTGGCTGAGCAGGCCGATATCGTCATCATCATGGTGCCAGATACGCCGCACGTGGCTGACGCTCTGTTCGGCGACAACGGTGTGGCCAAAGGTCTGTCCAAAGGTAAGATCGTAGTCGACATGAGCTCGATCTCGCCCATCGAAACAAAGGAATTCGCCAAGAAGATCAACGAACTCGGCTGCGACTATCTGGACGCCCCTGTATCCGGTGGTGAAGTCGGTGCCAAGGCTGCCTCCCTGACCATCATGGTCGGCGGTCCCGAAGCGGCCTTCAGCACGGTCAAACCTTTGTTTGAGCTGATGGGCAAGAACATCACCTTAGTTGGTGGCAACGGCGACGGTCAGACCACCAAAGTGGCCAACCAAATCATCGTGGCCCTGAACATCCAGGCCGTGTCTGAAGCGCTGCTGTTCGCCTCCAAGGCCGGTGCTGATCCTGCCAAGGTACGCGAAGCCCTGATGGGTGGCTTTGCCAACTCGCGTATTCTGGAAGTGCACGGCGAGCGCATGGTCAAGCGTACCTTCAATCCTGGTTTCCGGATTGAACTGCACCAGAAGGACTTGAACCTGGCTCTGCAAGGTGCCAAGGCTATGGGCGTTGCCCTGCCCAACACGGCGGCCGTTCAGGAATTGATGAACACGTGTGCCGCCAATGGCATGAGCGGTCTCGACCATTCCGCACTGTGTCAGGCTATCGAATTGATGTCCAATCACAAGATTGCTGAATAAGCCAGCGGGTTTATAATCCGTTCCAGCGTCCTTGTCGTTGCCGGCAAGGACGCTTTTGGTATAGTCCTACTGTTTGCTGCGATACCAGATCGTTGCAGGCAAGTGTTGTAACTTAGTTCCACTTCGTTTTAACCTTTTCCCGGGTCACCCAATTATTGCGGTGAGCTTGATTCAAGGCCGCAGTTGTTCTGCTGGCTCATCAGGCTGCACCGCCAGACAAGAAGGATCTGCATGTCCGCGACCGAGCCTCGCCAATTTCTGCTTGACCTGTACGCCAGTGCGGTCGATGCGGTAAGCGCCCAAAAGTGTCTTCCTGCCTATCTGCCCGAGCCGCCCGTCGGTGGGCGCACACTGGTGATCGGTGCCGGCAAGGGTGCCGCCGCCATGGCCAAGGTGGTCGAGGACCATTGGCAGGGCGATCTGAGTGGTCTCGTGGTCACGCGCTATGAGCATGGTGCTGACTGCAAGCGGATCGAAGTCGTCGAAGCAGCCCATCCAGTGCCGGATGCGGCTGGACGCGCTGCTGCCGGGCGCATGATGGAGATGGTCCAGGACCTGAACGAGAATGATCTGGTTTTGTGTCTGA
Organism: Burkholderiales bacterium; assembly: GCA_038241705.1. Classification (GTDB taxonomy): domain Bacteria; phylum Pseudomonadota; class Gammaproteobacteria; order Burkholderiales; family Burkholderiaceae_D; genus JBBSSV01. The sequence continues at coordinate 2,492 of JBBSSV010000085.1, forward strand.
TTTCCGGCGGTGGTTCGGCCCTTCTGGCTTTGCCCGACGCCGACATCAGCCTGGAGCAGAAGCAGGCCATCAACAAGGCCCTGCTCAGAAGCGGCGCCGCCATTTCCGAAATGAACTGTGTGCGCAAGCACCTGTCTGCCATCAAGGGCGGGCGCTTGGCGCTGGCCTGCGCGCCTGCGCGGGTGGTGACGCTGCTGATTTCGGACATTCCGGGCGACGATCCTGGCTTGATCGCCAGCGGCCCGACACTGCCCGACCCAACCACCTGTGCCGATGCGCTGGCCATCCTGTCCAAATACGATATCGAATTGCCGGACAATCTACGCCGCCATCTCGAGTCCGGCGCAGGCGAGACGCCCAAGCCAGGCGATGAACGCTTTGCGCGCAATAGCCACCACATCATCGCTACCGCCCAGCAGTCGCTGGATGCTGCGGCTGCGGCTGCCCAGGCAGCCGGGGTCACGCCCTATATTCTGTCGGATGGCATCGAAGGCGAAGCCCGCGACATCGCCATGATGCATGCTGCCATGGCACGTCAAGTGGCCGAGCACGGTCAACCTTTTGCCAAGCCTTGCGTCATCATTTCTGGCGGCGAAACTACCGTGACCGTGCGCGGAAATGGTCGTGGCGGGCGCAATGCCGAATTCCTGCTGAGCCTGGCCGTTGCGCTGGATGGGCATCCTGACATTCACGCGATTGCCTGCGATACCGATGGCATCGACGGTTCGGAAGACAATGCCGGCGCGATCTATGGTCCTGGCAGCATGGCTCGTGCCGCCGACAAGCAGGTTAGCCCCCGGGCCATGCTGGATAATAACGATGGCTATGGCTTCTTCCAGGCGCTCGACGATCTGGTCGTCAGCGGCCCGACCCGCACCAATGTCAATGACTTCCGTGCCTTACTGATTCTTTAAGCAACACTCATGCGCCGGCTGCTTCGGCGCCGTAATTCTTCCGTCATATTTATTGTCAGCTTCATCATTTAATAACGAGAAATTTCATGCGACGTCAACGTAACGCCAAAATCATCGCCACCCTCGGCCCTGCCTCTTCTAGTAAAGAAGCCATCCTGGCTCTGTTCGAAGCGGGCGCCGACGTATTCCGCTTCAACTTCAGCCATGGCTCACATGCGGATCACAAGGCGCGCTACGAAACCGTGCGCGAAGTGGAGCGCATCGTCGGACGTCCCATTGCCATCTTGGCCGACCTGCAAGGTCCCAAGCTGCGCATCGGACCTTTCGCCAACGGCAAGATCGTGCTAGCGCCGGGTGCCGAATTCACGCTTGACCGTGATACCACCCCGGGCGACATCAACCGCGTCTGCCTGCCGCACCCCGAACTGTTTGAAGTGATCGCCCCCGGTCAGTGCCTATTGTTGGACGATGGCAAGCTGCGCCTGCAAGTGCTCAGTAGCGATGGCCAGAGCATCCTTACCAAGGTCATCATTGGTGGCCCCTTGTCCGACCGCAAGGGTGTGAACGTTCCCGACGTCATTTTGCCGATTCCCGTACTGACCGAAAAAGATCGGCGCGATCTGGATTTCGCCCTGTCCCTGGGCGTGGAGTGCGTGGCTCTGTCTTTTGTCCAGCGTGGCGAAGACTTGCTAGAAGCGCGTGAAATCATTGGTGACCGCGCGACCCTGATGACTAAGCTGGAAAAGCCCGCTGCTCTGGATTGCCTGGACGACATCGTGCGTTTGTCTGACTCGGTCATGGTCGCTCGTGGTGACCTGGGTGTCGAACTGCCGCCAGAACGCGTGCCGGGCGCGCAAAAGCGCATCATCCGCGCTTGCCGCCAGCACGGCAAGCCCAGCATCGTTGCCACGCAAATGTTGGAGTCGATGATCACTGCGCCCACACCTACCCGTGCCGAAGCTTCGGACGTGGCCAACGCCATCTACGAAGGAGCGGATGCCGTCATGCTGTCGGCCGAGTCCGCTAGCGGTGCCTATCCTGCCCAAGCCGTGTCTATGATGAACCGCATCATCCACGAAGTGGAGCGCGATCCGCTGTACCGCAACATGATTGATGCTCAGCATGAGCTGCCATTGGCCAACCGTGGCGATGCCATCTGCTCGGCCCTGCGTAGCGTCACCCAGATTATAGGCGCCGCCGCAACCGTGACCTACACCACGTCTGGCCATACCAGCTTGCGTGCGGCGCGCGAGCGTCCCACGGCACCGATCTTGAGCATTACGCCCAACGAAGCGACCGCTCGCCGTCTGGCCTTTGTCTGGGGCGTGCACTCCACCGTCAGCCCAGACATTCGTGATGTCGATGAAATGGTTGATGCCGCCTGCAAGATCGCCATCAAGGAAGGTTTCGCTTCGCCCGGCGACCAGATCGCTATCGCTGCCGGCATGCCGTTTGGCCGTCAGGGCACGACCAACATGCTGCGTATCGCAGAAATTCCGCAGTAAAACTCTGCCAACCCGTTGCCTTATGCAGCGGAGCCGCACTCAAAAGACCGCGTTTGCCAACTGGCAGCGCGGTCTTTTTTCTTTCCGGCGCAGTATCGACTTCATGTCTATGAGGCCAAGTTGCCTGATGCTGCTGCGCACGGGCTGCTCGCAATCGACAATACGCTCTGGAATGGCAGCGTGGCCCGGCCTGCCGGCGACGATTCTACCGAAGCGCTGCAGGTGCTGAAGCTGAAATTGCTGACCGACGACAGGGTCGATCTGTCACTGGTGCTGATTGGCGACGGCCTGAGGTTGGTGCGCAAGCAGGAAGCACTCTGACCCAACACACACCATGCCTACAGCCTGTTGCCGCACCATCTGATCAAAGGATGCAGCGCTTCGGGGCCGGCGCGTAGAATAGGCGCTTTCCGTTCACCTTTCTACGTCCTGCTGCCATGACCATCCTGCTGTCTACGCTCAATGCCCGCTACACCCATGCGTCGTTGGGGCTGCGTTATTTGCTAGCCAACATGGGCGAACTCCAGCCCATTACTCAGCTGCAGGAATTTGTCATTGGTGCCAGAGCACAGGACATGGCTGAGCAGTTGCTGGCACAACAGCCGCGCATCATCGGCTTTGCGGTCTATATCTGGAACGTTGAAGAAACCACCAAGCTGGTGGCGCTACTCAAACGCGTCGCGCCCAACGTTCTGATCGTGCTAGGTGGACCCGAAGTCTCGTATGAGCCGCAGGAGCAGGCCATCGTACGCTTGGCCGACCATGTGGTCACCGGTTGGGGCGACGTGACTTTTCCGAAGCTGTGCCAGGCGCTACTGTATGGCCCCAAGCCGCTGATGAAGATCCACGCCGGGGTGCAGCCGCCGCTGGAAGTGATTACCTTGCCTTACCACTTGTACGACGACGCCGACATCGCCCATCGCACCTTGTACGTGGAAGCCTCGCGCGGCTGCCCCTTCAAATGCGAATTCTGCCTGTCGTCGTTGGACAAGACCGCTTGGCCATTTGCCCTGGATGCGTTCCTGGAAGAGCTTGAGCTGCTGCACGCCCGCGGCGCACGCCTGTTCAAGTTTGTTGACCGCACCTTCAACCTGAACATCAAGTCCAGCCTGCGCATCATGCAGTTCTTTCTGGACAAGCTTGCTGCCCATCCGGAGGATCCGGTCTTCGCCCACTTCGAAGTCGTACCCGACCATTTGCCCGATGCACTGAAAGAAGGCATTCGCCAGTTCCCGCCCGGCACCTTGCAGTTCGAAATCGGCATCCAATCCTTCAATCCCGAGGTGCAGGCTTTGGTCAGCCGCCGCCAGAACAATGCCAAGGCCATCGAGAATATTCGCTGGCTGTGCGAACATTCCAATGCCCATTTGCACGTTGACCTGATCGCCGGTTTGCCGGGAGAGGATGTGGAAAGCTTCGCCCGAGGCTTTGACCAACTGGTAGCGCTGAGGCCTCATGAGATCCAGTTCGGCATCTTGAAGCGCCTGCGTGGCACGCCCATCATTCGCCATACCGAACCCTATGGTTTGATATTCGATCCGCATCCGCCGTATTCGATTTTGGCCACTGACCGCATCGACTTTGCCAGCATGCAGCGCTTGGTACGCTTTGCGCGCTACTGGGATCTGGTAGCCAACTCGGGGCGTTTTCCCAATACCCTGCCACTGATTCTGGATAGTAGCCCGTTCGCCAACTTCATGGCGCTGTCTGACTGGTTATTTGCTACTGCGGGTGCCACCCACCGCATTGCTTTGGAACGACTGGCGGCTCTGGTGGGAGAATGGCTGGCGACTCAACCCCTGGACCCTGAGCAGTGCCGTAGCAAGATGGAGGCCGATCAGCTTGCCCAACGCCAGAAGACCCTGTCGGCCCGTACCAAGCGCCAGCAGCAGCATCTGGCGCTGGCTTGAACGGGAAAATATTCCGGGAAAAAAAGCAGGCGTGTCTTCAGATACATCTCTGCAGAGTTTCTCAGGGTTCAGAATTTAGCGACTGGGCTGAGCAATCCAGGAGGCGCTGAGGTTTGTCTTTCTGACATATTATGTCTCTGCTTACCAATTGAACCCTCTACGGCCACACTGGGCGGTGAACCATGACCCACACAGATACACATACGCAGCAGCCTTCGGCAGTGGTAGTGGGTGGCACAGGCTTTGTCGGACATTATTTGATCAAGGCGCTGATCCAGGCAGGCTATACAGTTACCGTGCCCACGAGGCAGCCGCAGCGCCATCGCGACCTGGCAACAATGGCGGGTGTACGCCTAGCCGACATTCAGGACATCAGCGATGCCGCCGACCCATCCTCAACAGCAAGTGCCTGGGTAAGACACTTGCATGGCCATGCTGTGCTGATCAATCTGGTTGGTATCCTGAATGAGCCGCAGCACAATGGCCAGGGCTTCGAAAAAGCGCATGTGGTGTGGACCCAAACCGTGCTGCAAGCCGCCAGAGAAGC
>JBBSSV010000086.1:0-7295 GCA_038241705.1 Burkholderiales bacterium
GGCGCGCCCCACGATCACGCTCATGGCGTAGTCTAGGTAACTCTTGCGCATTTCCTCTTCAAGAGAAATCGGGATGGTTTCTTTGGCGAATTGGTCCATGGTGATCCGGCTAGAGTGAACTGATGAGACGCATGCAGAAAAAAGTCGCAGTGGACTCCCTTCCTGTGCAGGCTTGCAGCCGCTGATTTTAGCATGCCGACTTTTCTGCCCGGAACCAATCCTGCCCGCTCTTACGGGCAGCTCGCCTCAAGCTGCCCGGCACCTGAAATATGCTTAAATACCGCTAGCCCTTTTCCATTTTTCCAGAACCAAACAAAAATGCCATGCGACCCCTCTTTATATTGATTGCCGGCCTTTTGACGTCCATATCAGCGGGCAGCAGTCTGGCGCAATCTGCGCAGGACGTCCAGGCACCTGATGAACACAGCGCCTATCTACAAGATGGTCGCAGCACCATTCTGCGCAGTGGCACCGGCCTGTGCTGGCGATTAGGAGAGTGGACGACTGAAGACGCCATACCCGGCTGCGATGGCAGCCTCGCGCCACCTATAGTCAAAGCCATCGCTCCCGAGATCGCGTTGCCTGCCGTCAATGCCACGCCAGTCGAGATCCCGCCCGCTGTATCCTGCGAGGTGGGAGCCGTCCTGACAGATGAGCAGGCTTTTGCCTACGACCGCGCCACGCTATCCGCTTCCGCCAAGCACTATCTCGACCAAGAGTTTTTGGGCAAGCTGGGTCTTTGCCGCCTCAATACCATTGCAATTACCGGTCACACGGACCGGCTTGGCTCTAGCTCCTACAACCAGCGGCTTTCTGAAAAGCGCGCCGCCACAGTCGCAGCCTATTTGTACGAGCGCGGCATGAACGCAGCCATCAGCGTTACCGGGGTCGGTTTTACCCAACCTGTGCACGAATGTGCGCCTCATCTATCGGGTCCTGCCTTGCGTAAATGCCTTCAGCCCAATCGACGTGTTGTAATCAGGGCACAAGGAATGCATCAATAGCAGTGTGAGTTTGCTTAACTGCAATCTCCCTGCAAAAACAGCCGACTAAGATCAACATCAGAAACAACGGAATACACGGCGACAAAGCTGACACTTTCTCTTACGCAATCTGCCAATTTGGTTTTTGTTGCATAAAACAGACAGGTCAGCATGAATCTTAAGCCGTTGTTTTTAATGGAAAAGGCCAGTACGAAGGAGCTTCCCTATATAGAGGCACTCCTGAAAGCGTTGCACTGGCTCAATCATTGAATGTGTTGGCCGGTGTTGCCGTGATATTATTTCAATGTTAAAAATTTGATGTCATTTACATTAGCGCGCAGTTCATCTGCGGATATCTCACCCGAGAGGAGAAACATGAAAAAATTAGTAAAACTCGTCTTCGCTGCGTCCGCAGTCGTGACCATCTCGGCATCAGCGCAAACCGTTGATGCCATGGCTGCCACGCCTAACAGCGCATACGTTCAAGACAGCCGTGGCGTCGTTGTTCGCAGCGGTACCGGCCTATGCGTACGCACAGGCTCCTGGACCCCAGCTGATGCAGTGGTCGTCGGTTGCGATGGCGTAGTTGCTCAGGCGGCGGCAGAACCTGCACCCGCTCCAGCACCTGCTCCCGCACCTGTGCCCACTTCTGAGAAAGTCAGTTTTGCTGCTGACGCCTTCTTTGACTTTGACAAAGCCACTCTCAAGCCCGATGGCAAAGCCAAGCTGGACGAGTTGAGCTCCAAGCTCAACGGCATGGAACTAGAAGTCATCATCGCTGTTGGCCACACCGACTCCATCGGTAGTGAAGCCTACAACGAGAAGCTGGCTGTTCGTCGTGCAGAAGCCGTCAAGTCCTACATGGTATCCAAGGGCGTCGAGAGCAACCGCGTCTACACCGAAGGCAAGGGTGAGAAACAGCCAATCGCAGACAACAAGACTGCAGAAGGCCGCGCCCAGAACCGTCGTGTTGAAATCGAAGTGGTTGGTTCCCGCACCGGCAATACCGAGAGCGCACCTCAGCAAAATCAGGGCGCTGCCCAGTAAGCTGCAAGCTCTTTAAAGAACCCCGCTTTGGCGGGGTTTTTTTATGCCTGGAATATTTTTTCTGAAGATTCCCCGCGATACAGTTGGCCTCTTGCATTTCCTTTGTCTCATTCCTCCCCATCCTGCTGCCTTGCTTCAAACACAGCGGCTCGAAGCAGCAACTGCCCGATGAGCTTAACAACCTCCTTTCACGTTACACTACGACTTTGCTGCTGAGATTCCACTATGAACGCCGATCTTTCAGAACTCAAAAAGTTTAGTGACTCAGCCCACCGTTGGTGGGACCCAACCTCTGAATTCCGCCCCCTGCATGAAATCAACCCGCTGCGCCTGGAATGGATAAATGCCCATGCGCCTCTTCACGGAAAGACCGTGCTGGACGTTGGATGCGGTGGCGGCATTCTGGCTGAATCCATGGCAAAAAAGGGCGCGAACGTCCTCGGCATTGACCTGTCTGAAAAGGCTCTCAAGGTGGCTGACCTGCACAGCTTGGATAGTGGCGTGACCAACATCCGCTACGAACTGATTGCCGCCGAAGACTTGGCCGCCCGCGAGCCAGCGCAGTATGACGTTGTGACCTGCATGGAAATGCTGGAGCATGTACCCGACCCCGGCGCCATCGTGCGCGCCTGCGCCACCCTGGTCAAACCGGGTGGACGAGTCTTTTTCTCCACCATCAATCGCAACCCCAAGGCCTATCTGCTGGCGGTATTGGGCGCCGAATACCTGCTGCGGATGCTGCCACGAGGAACACACGACTATGCCAAATTCATCCAGCCTGCCGAGCTGGCGCGATTCAACCGCGAAGCTGGCTTGACCCTGAATGGTTTGAAAGGGCTTACCTACAATCCGCTTACCAAGATCTATTCCCTCAACCGGGATACAGACGTCAATTACCTGGCGGCCTGTACCCGCCCTGCTTGATTCTCTCCATGACACTCTTCCAGCCACGCGCCATCCTATTTGACTTGGACGGCACTCTTGCTGACACCGCGCCCGACTTGGCCGCAGCCCTCAACTCTATGCGCGAAAAGCGCGATCTAGAGCCAACGCCTTACGAACAGCTGCGCCGGGTTGCTTCGTCAGGCGCACGCGGGCTGATCGGCACCGCCTTTGGGCTGCGTCCCGAAGATGCCGGGTATGCCGCGTTACAAAAGGAATTCCTGGACAATTACGAAGCGACTATTGCGCGCCACACTTGCCTATTCGAAGGGGTTACTTCCCTGCTGCAAGGCCTGAAAGAGCGCGGCATCCAGTGGGGCATCGTCACCAACAAGGCGGCACGCTTTACCGACCTACTGGTGCCCCGAATTGGCTTGGGTGCTACCGGCTGTGCAATCTCGGGCGACACCACGCCTCACGCTAAGCCCCACCCGGCCCCCATGCTGGAAGCGGCGCGTCGATTGGGCATTGCGCCCGAAGACTGCTGGTACGTGGGAGACGATTTACGCGACATTCAAGCTGGCCAAGCTGCCGGCATGGCTACCATTGCTGCTGCCTGGGGTTATTGTGGTGAAAGCGGGCCGGTTACTTGGAATGCAAATGCGATTGCCGACACACCGCAGGACATCCTTTCTTGGCTCAATAACGACGGCTCTTGAAACTTTCACGTCCGTACATATCTAATACAGTACAATCAGATTACCTTGGGGGCGACTTGGATTCGACAGGGGTGACAAAGCGGAACAGGGCATACCGAGGACTGGCTACCTCGTAAATCCAACCGGAACTGCTTAAATGCAAACGATGAATCTTACGCTCTCGCAGCGTAAACCACTAGAAACCTAAGAACCTTCTAGCTCTACACCGTCTCTTCCCTGGGGCGGGCTGGAAACAGCAGTAGAGTCATACACAGGGAATCGCGTTACATCGGGTCACTTGGTGTGGCGTTAAACTTAGGTGACTCGCCTTGACGAAGCGTGTGCGTCCGCGTCGGCAGGGTTAAAACTAATTGGCGACACTAAGTATGTAGAACTGTCTGTAGAGTGCCTTTGGACGCGGGTTCGATTCCCGCCGCCTCCACCAAAACACGCTATATAAATCAATGACTTAGCATCATTAGGCTGTCATTAAATGGGGTTGTTTAGGGCTGTTTAGGCACGACAATGACAACATTAAGACAACATCGAAAAAGGGAGCGGCCTAACGGTTTGCTCCCTTTTCTTTTGCCTCACTCCTGCGCCCACTTCCTGATCTCATTGATCTGCGCATACGCCTTGATGCGCGCCGCTTCTTCCGCCTTCCAGTTGTCGATGAAGTCACGCGTTACCCTGATCGGCACAATCTTTGGTTCCGGTGGCGTGCGCAACAGGCCCGCAGGCGGACTCAGCTTCTCGATCTTAGTTTGCACCAGCACCTTTTGAGGCTGCGCTGTTGTACAGGCCGCTAAGCTCAGCAGGAGGGGGGCTATCCAAGTAATTTTTGACGGTATCATTTTCATCTTCCAGTTTTGAGCGTGACCTACTGAGGTTGTCGATTTTTCGATCAACGCTTGAGAACGTGCCAGCCAGACGCTCAAGCGACTCGCTATCGCGGAGGCGCATAGACAAAAGCTCCTCGATACTTTTGGTCTGCGCCCTGACCAGGCCGTCAACCTTTGCCATTTCCGCATTCGCAGCGATAACCTGCGCCTTCGCCACGGCTGAGCGTTGCTGCAAGAACGATATGTAATATCCAGCCGCCGCAATGAAAGCGATCACGACCAGCATGGGAAACTTGCGAATAAGCCAACCTTTAAGAAGAAGCATCAGAATCATTCCTTTTGGGGAAGCCCAGCTTTGACCGGACAGAGGTTTCCAGGAGGTGAATCGTTATCTCAGGCCCGACCCATCCAGCCAAGCCAACAATGAGCCAAGTCAGCTCAGGCTGGGCGCCGTAGTATTTGCAAAGCTGGCCGACCATGAAGCCGACAATGCCAGAGCAAATGCCATGCACAATACTCAGCGCGATCTTTACCTTCTTCTTGCTTTCCAGCGTTCGGAAAACGTGAGCCATGAAGCCGACGAAGGCCGCAAAGAGCGTGTGCATTAAGTTGTCCAGCCATGCGTTTAGGTCTGGCGGCGGGGTGATGGGCATACATGCCTTGTGGTTTGCGATTGCTTGAGTTACTGCCAGACACCTGTTCGCATCTGCTCGGATAGGCGCTTGGCCCGCGCTGGCGTCTGGCGATACCAAAGGCTTCGGAGCATGCCCTTAGCTGCGCCGTTATAGTCCTTGGCCTTGACCATTGCCAGAGTATTCTTGAAGCCCAGCAAGCCGTCCACGCCAAGTTGAAACGACATATTCAGCAAGACGCCTTGGCGCGCATCGTCCAACTCAAACATCCAGGGCAGGCGCTTACGAAGCTCGACCATGCGCTTGTCGATATCGTTGTTCAAAAGATAAGCCGACTCTTCTGGCGTAATGCCGCCGCCCTTCTTCTTGTCGATAAGCCTGCCCACGCCAATCGTGGCGAATCCCAAGCTGTCGAAATAGCAGTGCAGCACATCGCCCTCATCCCGGCGAAGCTGCTTAATCAGAAGTGATTTCATTTAATCGCCCGACATGTGAAAGTGAACTTGCGCTGCTTGTCGCCAAGAACTAATTTGGCATCGCGTACAGGGTCAAACATTTGCTGCGGTGTCATAAGTTCCTTTGGTAGGGGCGTAAAAAAACCCGCGCAAGGGCGGGTTGTCATTTGTGGTTTTCAGAGCGTACGTGTCAGGGTCTCGGAAGGCTGCGTCATTAGCTGGGCTGTCTACATGGGTCAGCCGAAAAACATAACGGTAATGACTCTGCTAGACGCGTCGGCATTCTTGACCATTAGCCCACCGCCCGGGCCTCGCCACACTCTAATCCTGCCCTCTTCCGGCTCGGCTGAACTACCTACAGCCATACCTGAGCCTATCGACAGAGCAGAGCACGCGGACCCGATTAAGACGATGCCTTGGTCATCTGTCCTTGCGCCCATGCTTACCATTGCAATTGAAAGGGAGGCAAACCCGGCCACAGGAAATTCATAGGAATCATCAGCCCCTACTACCGCTGCCCGCATCACCACTCCGCCGCCTGTCTCGTAATCGCCAGTTAGAAACCTAATTGACTGCGCGCCAGCTTGCACAGTGTTTGTATTAGACCTACGGGTTATTTGCCCTGAAAATCCTACGCAGCCCTCATCCTCAACATGCGCCCTAGCAATAGAGCCAGCGATGTTTGCGCGGACTAGGGGAACCACAGGTCCGTGATTGACACAGTATTTCAGCGCTACCTTTGCGGAATAAGGCGCACTTGATCCTGGCACTCCAGATGCGCTAACCCTCGCAAACTCCCCAACTAACGAGCTGCATGTGATCTGCTCCAGGACTACTACCGTACTGGCGTCTGGTGTATAAATCCGGCAGAAATGGTCAAGAGGGCCATTAACAGCAATGCCTTTTGCCCGTAATAGGCCGAAAAGAAGTTGCCTTGGATATGAACCCAGTGCTGTGAGTAACCCGCCCCCGTTAACTATGTTGATGGAGGAGTTCTCAAAGTTACCCGTTTTGAAGGTACCAACAGTGGGTGTTGACTGGTTGACTAAGGAAGAATCTATATAAACCCCATCAATAGTCCAATCAACATCCCGAATAATTCCGGGGCCGACTTGAAAATCAATGGAGGGCTGCGTTATCTTAGACGTTGGGCCTTGGGATTTATGAATCTTCAGCCCTGACACTTCACCAGTTGACATCTGGCATTTAACATCCCTGCCCCAACAGTCGGTGATTTGACCACCCTCGATGCTGAAGGTTGAGAAGCCAGCACCACCTTCTGCACTATCCCCAAAGACGGCAATAGCGTCCATATCGTTGTGGTACGTTGCGTCCTCAGAGTAAATATTTGATATTTGTGGATTTACAATACGCACTCTTTTTGGGTAGCCGCCCTCAGAAGAAAGTCCTCTGGTGACTCTCAGGCCACCGACACCTGCGACAGCAAAAACACCGGCACCTGGTGCCATAGAAACATTACTCACAACGGGCGAAATTAACTCTACATATTTAAACCCACCACGGACAACAATACCGTCGCCACCAGAAAAAGCGATTGTTCGCCTGACGTTAATCGCAGATAGACACTCGGCATAAAAGCTTGTGGTATTTAGCTCAACAATTTGACGCAATATAAAGCCAATGTTTGCCTTCATTGATGCGTCAAATGTAAGGCCAGCTCCTTCTAATCTAAACTTCCCGCTGGCAGTCATCCCGTAATTGATTACCTGTCGCATCCCGGATGATTGCATAGATA
>JBBSSV010000087.1:0-7285 GCA_038241705.1 Burkholderiales bacterium
AACGTGCGTTTTGTGCTGGTGGAAACCAGTCGTGCCGGCAATATCGGTGCCGCCGCCCGCGCCATGAAAACCATGGGTTTTTCTGAGCTGGTGTTGGTCAACCCTCGCAATGAGCGAGCGCTTACCGATCCGGAAGCAATTGCCTTTGCCAGCGGTGCGCAGGATGTTCTCGCGGGCGCACGCATTGTTGGCAGCGTGGCAGAAGCGATTGAAGGATGCAGCTTTGTGGCGGGATTGAGCGCACGTTTGCGAGAGTTCTCACCGCCGATTCTGAATCCGGATGAACTAGCTACACACTTGCATGCGCAAACTGACACGTATACAGCATTGCTATTCGGGAACGAGCGCTTTGGCTTGCCAAACGAAGTGATACTACGTTGCAATGCCCTGATCAACATCCCGGCCAATCCAGTGTACTCCTCGCTCAATCTGGCGCAAGCAGTGCAGATCTTGGCGTATGAATGTCGACGCAGCCTGCTAGCAGGGCATTCCAGTCGTCCTGCGGGAATCGGTTTTGCAGGAAAACAGGCAGAAACCGGGCAGGTGGAAGGTATGTTTCGTCACCTCGAGGAAGCATTGGTTACGCTAGAATTTCTTGACCCGGACAACCCCAAGAAGCTGATGCCGCGCCTGCGCCGCCTGTTTGCACGTACGCAACTAGAGACGGAAGAAGTCAATATCCTGCGCGGTATTGCCGCCCACATTCAAAATTGGTGCACCAAGAAATGAGTGAAGGGTGCCAATTTAGCCTTTGCTTTCGTTCCTGTTCACGGGATCCAGCCAGTTCAATCCCAACTGCGTAGTAAACCCACTGCACAGCCTTCCAGCACGAAATCCTCTGTTTTCGGGTCCACTAAGATAGGCGAAAAATCTGGATTTTCTGGGAGTAAGCTGATCTTGCTGCCCTGTTGCTGATAGCGCTTGACCGTGACCTCGTCGTCCAGGCGAGCGACAACAATCTGGCCGTTGCGCGCCTGTTGGGTTTTCCTAATTGCCAGCAAATCTCCGTCAAGAATGCCGGCGTCGCGCATGGACATGCCGCGCACTTTCAGCAGATAGTCCGGTTTGCCAGTAAAGAGTGATGGGTCCACCTGATACATCGTGTCGATATGCTCTTGCGCTAGTATGGGCGACCCTGCGGCAACCCGACCGACCAAGGGGAGCGTCAAGGGCTGCGAGGAAGCCGAGTCAGGAGATGACAGGTCGCTCGTCACACTAATATGAGCACTCTGCTCATTACACAAGCGAATGCCACGGGAAGTGCCAGGCGTCAAAATAATCACGCCCTTGCGTGCGAGCGCCCGCAAATGCTCTTCAGCGGCATTGACGGAGCGAAAGCCCATTTGCGCTGCGATTTCTGCGCGCGTAGGCGGGAAGCCGTTTGTAGAAATAGTTTCCTGGATCAATGCCAGTATCTGCGCCTGGCGCGGGGTAAGTTTGGTCATGATGAATCCGATAAAGCATAGCGCTGTGGATATACACAGGCTGTAATTTTATACAGGAAACCCTGCGGCGCAACCTTTTCATCAACTAGAAACGATAATTGATAGAAACAGTTGGGTTTAGCAGCAGTTAGGCGTATAGTTTCTGCTTTTCTTCTTCCCACACCCATCTTGACGCTGGGGTGGGCGATTCATAAGTCCTTAAGGAGTTTACATGCGTCATTATGAGATTGTTTTTATCGTGCATCCTGATCAAAGCGAGCAAGTGCCTGCCATGATCGAGCGCTACAAGGGTATCGTCACCAGCCGCGGTGGCAATGTACACCGTGTTGAAGACTGGGGCCGTCGTCAACTGGCCTACATGATCCAGAAGCTGGCCAAGGCGCACTATGCTTGTCTGAACATTGAATGCGACGCCGAAACGCTCGAGGAAATCGAAACTGGTTTCAAGTTCAACGATGCCGTCCTGCGTCACCTGACTGTCAAGACGAAGAAGGCAGAAACCGAGCCTTCTCCCATGATGAAAAGCGTGCAGAAGGAAGACGCAGCCAAGAGCAATCGGACTGAAGTAACTGCTTCCTGATTACGGTCTTTAGCGACTGTCAGGAAGGCGTGAACCAGTTTACCTGCATTGCAGTAATCAATGAAAGAGATGCCTTGCGCTATACACCGGCTGGCATACCCATCGTTTCGGCAAGGCTGCAACATGGCTCCGAGCAAAACGAAGCGGGTATTCGTCGACGGGTGGAACTGGAGTTGAACACAGTGGTGGCTGGCGAATTATCCGACCGCTTCTGCAAGACGCCTATAGGCACGCTCTGTCGTTTTTCAGGATTCCTGGCCCGCAGAAACCGCAACAGCAAAAGTCTCGTATTTCACGTTACAGATTTCGACATAGACACATCAGATACAGGAGCCCAAGATGGCATTCGGTAGAAAATTCGATAAAAGCAAGCTAAAAGAGCGTCGCAAGCAGCAAAATCCCTTGTTCAAGCGCAAGAAGTTTTGCCGCTTTACCGCTGCTAAAGTGGACCAGGTAGATTACAAGGATCTGGATACCCTGAAAGACTTCATTCAGGAAAACGCCAAGATCATGCCAGCACGTCTGACCGGCACCCGTGCCATTTATCAGCGCCAAGTGGATACCGCGATCAAACGCGCACGTTTTCTGGCACTGCTGCCATACACCGGCCAGCACAACGCTTGATTGACGACTTGAAGATAGGAGAAAGTAATGCAAGTAATTCTGTTGGAAAAAGTCGTCAACCTGGGTGATCTGGGTGAAGTCGTGCGCGTTAAGGATGGTTACGCCCGCAATTTTCTGATCCCAAAGCGCATGGCGCGTCGTGCGACGACTGCCGCCGTAGCGGAGTTTGAAGAAAAGCGTGCCGATCTGGAAAGGATAGCAGCCATCAAGTTAGCCGCCGCACAGATCCATGGCGAGAAGCTCTCTGCCATGAATGTGCAGTTGTCCCAGAAAGCGGGTGTCGATGGCCGCCTGTTCGGCTCCGTCACCAACGCCGACGTTGCTGTCGCCCTGAAGCAGCAAGGCATTGAGGTCGAAAAAGTCCAGGTTCGTTTGCCGGACGGCCCCTTGAAGACAACAGGCGATCATGCTGTCATCGTGAGCCTGCATACCGACGTGGTCGTGGAAATCACGGTCGCCGTAGTGGGTGCGCAAAACTAAGCTGACTTCTATAGTCCGCAATCAAAAAAGCCGGAGCGATCCGGCTTTTTTCATGACTGCAGCTTCTTTGTACTTTTTGCTTTTCAAACATGCTTTCTTGCGGAGCTCACAAGCCGAAATGCATGCTTCGGTCTTGCATGAATCGCAGCTTTTTCTGCCAAAAAATATTCTTTTAGCTCGAACTAAAGCTTTCGTCAAGACTTTCAGCCATTGCTTTTCTGATGTCGCCATTCCCGGAGAAATTCCCCGGAAACTGCCTCGATGGATTTTTTGGGCGCGAAGCTAAGGGTATAATTCGCGCCATGAAAAGCCATGCTGATCCACAACTCGATTCGCTCCGTGTTCCCCCGCACTCGATCGAGGCAGAGCAATCCGTGCTTGGCGGTCTGTTACTGGACAACGCGGCATGGGACCGCATTGCCGACTTCGTCAGACAGGAAGATTTCTACCGCTACGACCATCGCATCATCTTTCAGCACATCGTCAAGTTGATCAACGCTTCTCGCCCCGCAGACGTAATTACCGTTTTCGAGTCACTCGGCAGCACCGGCAAGGCTGAAGAAGTGGGTGGTCTGAGCTACTTGAACGCCCTGGCGCAGAACACGCCCTCCGCAGCCAATATCCGTCGCTATGGCGAGATTGTGCGCGACCGCGGCATCTTGCGCAAACTCATTACCGTTTCCGACGAAATCTCCGGCCAGGCTTTCCATCCGCAAGGCAAGGAAGTCAAGCAGATGTTGGATGAAGCCGAATCCAAGATCTTTGCCATTGCAGAAGAGGGCTCCAGGGGCGCCCAGGGTTTCCAAGAAATCCAACCGCTATTGACCCAGGTGGTCGAACGCATCGACGAACTTTACAACCGTGACAGTCAGAACGACATCACCGGCGTCCCCACCGGCTTTGTCGACTTGGACCGGATGACGTCCGGCCTTCAGCCTGGCGATCTGGTAATTGTTGCCGGGCGTCCTTCCATGGGCAAGACCGCCTTTTCCATCAACATTGGCGAGCATGTCGCCATCGAAAGCGGGCTACCAGTCGCCGTGTTTTCCATGGAAATGGGCGGTACCCAGTTGGCGATGCGAATGTTGGGCTCGGTCGGTCGACTGGACCAGCATCGCCTGCGTACTGGGCGCCTGGTGGACGAAGACTGGCCGCGGTTGACGTATGCCATTCAGAAGATGAATGATGCTCAGTTGTACATCGACGAAACCCCAGCTTTGAGTTCAATCGAATTGCGTGCGCGCGCTCGACGCCTGTCGCGCCAATGCGGCAAGCTCGGCCTGATCGTCATTGATTACCTGCAACTGATGTCTGCCAACTCGTCTGGTGAAAATCGGGCGACAGAGATTTCCGAAATTTCGCGTAACCTCAAAGGACTAGCCAAAGAACTGGATTGTCCCGTCATTGCCTTGTCCCAGCTGAATCGCTCGCTTGAGCAGCGACCCAACAAGCGGCCTGTGATGTCGGACTTACGCGAGTCCGGCGCCATCGAGCAGGACGCGGATGTAATCCTCTTCATTTATCGTGACGAAGTCTATAACCCGGATTCTCCAGACAAAGGAACTGCTGAAATTATCATCGGCAAGCAGCGTAACGGTCCGATCGGCTCAGTCCGGCTGACTTTCCACGGGCCCTATACTAAATTCGATAACTACACTGGGAGCGCAGCGCTCTATCAGGGAGATTGAAGCGAGTAGGCGCTGCAGTGCTGCCGCTCATTGGTCCTGAATGTGATGCACGACCGAACACCGAACACTTAAATCTGACGAGATAGCCCTATGTTTGGACGACTGATGCCTACCGAGGTCAAGTTTTTTGACCTGTTTATTCAGCATGCCGACCTGTGCGTCAAAGGGGCGCAAGAATTGCTGGCTTTAATGACCAATTTTGATGACCTGGACAAGCGTGTTCACGCCATCGAAATGATTGAAAAGGAAGCGGACAAGGTTACTCAGCACACCTTAGCCATGCTGCACAAGACCTTCATCACGCCGTTGGACCGGGATGAGATCCACAAGCTGATCACACGCATGGATGACATTCTGGACTTGATGGAAGATGCCGCCCAAAGCGTTTCTCTTTATGACATCAAAGCAGTCACGCCTGAATCGCAGCGCCTGGCTGAACTGTGTCTACGTTGCACTGAAAAAGTTAGGGAAGCGGTGGGTCTGCTGCACAACATGAACAATTCGAGCCAGATTTTCATCATCTGCGAAGAAATCGACCGACTTGAGTCGGACGCTGACCATGTGATGCGTGCAGCCATGTCCAAGCTATTTCGCGACGAACCTGATGTACGCACGCTGATCAAGCTGAAGGAAATCTACGAAATCCTGGAAACGGTCACCGATCGATGCGAAGACGTGGCCAATATCGTGGAAGGTATCATTGTTGAAAACGCCTGATGGGATTCTTCAAGGCTTGTCTTCTCTTCTGTTTTTTGCATGGTGCTCCCTGCTGCGAGCATAACCGGCACCGCCACTCTTCAATGGGCTACGCCCCGGCAGCCTGACGGCATTCCCTCAGACCGGGTCGGGCCTTTTTCACTGAATTATTCAAAAGACCCATGGATACCCTCCAGATCAGCATTTACACCCTGGCATTTCTTGTTGCTCTGGCATTGATCTTTGATTTCATGAACGGTTTTCATGATGCTGCCAATGCAATCGCGACCGTCGTCTCGACCGGTGTACTCAAGCCGCAAACGGCCGTCGCGATGGCCGCTTTTTTCAACGTCATGGCAATTTTCGTGTTCCAGCTCAAGGTGGCAACCACGGTTGGCAAGGGTACGGTTGATCCTGCGGTGGTGGACTACTACGTCATTTTCGGCGCCTTGGTTGGTGCCATCTGCTGGAATCTGCTGACTTGGTATTACGGCATTCCGTCTTCTTCTTCGCATGCGCTGATTGGTGGGTTGGTCGGGGCTGCCCTGGCAAAGTCGGGTACTGGCGCACTGATTTCTTCAGGGCTTCTCAAAACCATTGCTTTTATCGTCATTTCGCCCTTGCTCGGATTCATTCTCGGTTCGTTTATGATGATCCTAGTGTCTTGGCTGTTTGTGCGCTCAACGCCGCACAAGGTTGACAAATGGTTCCGCAGGATGCAAATAGTGTCAGCTTCGATGTACAGCCTCGGTCATGGCGGCAACGACGCTCAGAAAACCATGGGGGTCATTTGGCTGCTACTGATAACGGCCGGTGTTAGTACGACTGAAGATGCCTTGCCGTGGTGGGTCATCATTAGTTGTTACGCTGCCATTGGCCTCGGCACCTTGTTTGGCGGCTGGCGCATCGTCAAGACCATGGGGCAGAAAATCACCAAGCTCAAGCCGGTCGGGGGGTTTTGCGCGGAAACAGGCGGCGCCGTTACCCTATTCGTGGCCACTGCTCTAGGTATTCCCGTCTCGACGACCCATACCATCACGGGCGCCATTGTCGGCGTGGGCGCGGCAAAGAAAATGTCTGCGGTGCGCTGGGGTATTGCCGGCAAAATCCTCTGGGCCTGGGTACTGACTATTCCCGCCTCTGCGTTGATGGCCGCCATTGCATGGTGGATAGGAACAAAGATTCTGTAGCCTTTCTGTTTTCCAATATAAAAGCCTGCTTTAAGCAGGCTTTTATATTGGACGATTGATAATTTCTTTTCGAAAAAACTTATCAAACTACTCTAAAAAATAAAATAGTTATTCAGCTTAGCATTCTCTTCAAAACATTACCTATTCCAAGAAAAAAAAATATTATCACTCCAATTATTATGCGGTCAATTAATTTATCTCGTTTTTCTTTTTTTGGTGATAAAGAAGTTTTTCTTTTCATTTTTAAACATTAATTGCGAACATATTTCGTGCGAGCTAGTTAAAGAGAAATTAAGTAGATTTTTTAATAATCATATTGTAAATAACATCAAGTCGTTTGAGGTATATGGATAGCTGGAAGTGACTCAATTTTACCAATATTTTAAAGCGATCGAGAGTTTCCATCTGGAAGCAGCGATAACTGCTGAAAAACAGATGTTTTCCACATGGAAATTAAACATTGCTCATAAATTTCCATGTGGAAAAAACTTACATTGTGATAATAAATGTTTAACTTAATTCACATATATATTAAAAAAAATAACAGTTAAAGTTTCGTATTGATAATAGAATTATCCTTCA
>JBBSSV010000088.1:0-7277 GCA_038241705.1 Burkholderiales bacterium
AAACACAAAAATGCGCTGATTTCGATTGCCGTCGCCCTGATGCTGGCTGCCTGTGGCGGAAGCGATGAAAACGACACCCCGAATGAGCCTGGAAATGGCGCCCCAAGCCAACCTGGCACTCCTGGCACCCCAAGCCAACCTGGCACTCCTGGCACCCCAAGCCAACCTGGCACTCCTGGCACCCCGGGCCAACCTGGCACTCCTGACACTCCTCCAGGTCAAGTGGACCCGGATGTTAAGCCTACCACCGATGAAAAACTGCAGAGTTCAGCAGTTCTGAGCAACGTAATATTTACAGGCGCTCCATATCAAATTGCCGTAGATGCTTTTACTGATGAAAAGCGTCGCGCTGATAACGATCTGTACAACCCCGGTGGCTACGGTGCATATGCTCAAGCCGCTGGTGAAAACGCTCCTGTAGCAGGTTTTGGCTACCGTTTAGCTCATGCTGACGCGGCAATGGCAGAGAGCAAAACAGGTCGCCTAGCTTTTGAGTTGCGTGATCAAGCATCAGTCTCCAATGGAGAAGTATTGCAGATCGAAATCGACAAAATTGAAACTAGCGTGGATGCAGAAGGAAAATTCAGCATCAAGGTCGCTGACGGTGCCAAGGTATATGTACATGTAACCAACAAAGCTGGTCAAACAGCCACTGTTGAAGCGCCCGCAGCAGCTAACTTGATCAGCGTAAAAACTGGTACAGCTGGTGGTCCTAGCCTAGAAACTGTGGATGCAAATGACATTATTCTGAACATCGATGGAGCAGTGAAGGCTGCTATTGATGCTGCAACTGGAACCCAAGCTGCTGTGTTGGCTGATGTTAAAAACTTCGCAGGCGGCATAGATGTCCCAATGGAAATGGCCCTTACCATCTCCAACTTGAACATTGAGTACAAAGGAGCAGTGGCTGAAGGTCGCGCCATTACGGTGGAAAACGCAAAAATTCCAGGAGTTATCGGAAGTGGCGTTGAAGGATATATTCAGATCGAAGAAGCCGAAGTAACCCCAGCTTAATAAATCTACCAGAGTCTCGTGTACGTAAGTCTCGCCTGTTTCATTTGAGTAACTTACGCTGATGTTCATAAAAAACAGAGCGGCCTAACAGCCGCTCTGTTTTTATTTCTGCTTGCTCAATCTTTACTTTCTCTTGGCGCTAGGCAAGCCCTCATCTCTGAGCGCTTCTTCGCTTGACTCATCTCATATTTTCTGCCCCCTAAAGGGCTGTTTTTCCCAGCTGTCAAACTGACCATGCTAGGGTAAGCCTTCAACCCCGCTCATCTTTTCTCGAAAACAAGGAATTCTTGCATGTTGTATGTCGACCTCCCCACCCGTCCTGAATTCGTCGCGCTGAACCAAGTACGCGATCCAGCCTGTGTTTCCATCTATCTGCCTACCACTCCTCTGACTCAACATACCGATGCCAGCCGGATCGAACTGGGCAATCTTGTCAAGCAAGCGCGCACTCAGTTGGAAGAAGCCGGTTGTAGCAAGCAGGATGTGGCAGCGCTGATAGCGCATTTTGACGATCTGGCCGAGGATGAAGAGTTCTGGCGCTTCCAAGCCAACAGCCTGGCTGTGCTGGCCACGCCGCACAGACTGCGCACCTTTCGTCTAGCCAATTCGCTCCCTTCCATGTCGCAGGTGGCCGACCGCTTCCACCTCAAGCCCTTGTTGCGCGCCATTACCTTTCCACATTCAGCCTACATTCTGGCGCTGTCGGAAAATGCCGTTCGGCTAGTGGAAATGCATCCTGAATTACCGCCGACCACTCTCAAGGTGGACAAGATGCCTAAGGACGCAACCACCGGCAAGGCCGAACTGAATGACGCGACACAAAAGGGTCGGGACCATGATGGCCTGAAAGGCAAAAACGTACGCTTGGCCCAATATGCGCGCAAGGTCGATGCGGCGCTGCGGCCAGTGCTGGCTGGACGTGAAATCCCCCTGATTCTGGCAGCCACTGGCCGGATTGCCGAAGTCTTTCGTACGGTCAATAACTATCCCGGTCTGCTGGAACAGGGCATCGAAGACAGCCCGGAACATATCAACGATGCTGATCTGACTGAGGCCGCGCGTCCTTTGCTAGACGCCACGTATAACACGCAGATCACAGCTCTGAAATCACTATACGAGACCCGTGTCGGTGATGGCCGGGCAACGTCAGACCTGTCAGACGTCGCGCGTGCCGCCACCTTTGGTGCAGTCGAAGTGTTGATGGTGGATATCGATGCGGTCGAGCCAGGCACGGTCGATGAAGAAACCGGCGCCATCCATCCAACTAACACCGAATCGGCCGGCAGCTACGGCATGGTGGATGAAATTGCTGGCCGTGCCCTGGCTAGTGGCGCGCGCGTACTGGGTGTGCGCAGGCAGGACCTGCCAACCGATGGCAGCCTGGCCGCCATCCTGCGCTATAGCCTTTAAGCTAGCTTAGCCTGATTGGTCAGGCAAGAAACAATAACGGCCGCTTAAACGCGGCCTTTATTGTTTAAAAAATGTTTTCCTTTGTGGCATCTTGATGCCACAGCACTCTTTATCTGCAATCAGAAGGTCCCTGCCGAGTGCATGCATACTGACTAAATATTCAATGGCTTAAAGATAAAGCTTTAACCTACCGCTTTGTTATGAAGCAAGGTCCGTAGAATTTTTATTTCCGTGTGGAACTAATTGGCTAGTTCGACCTCTATCCTGCAGACTCTTTTTTTCCCTGGAGTCTACTTTTTTGCCTGCGACTCCGGTCGCAGGTTTTTTTATGAGCGTCACCCACTACACTCAGTGGAATGCGTACGACGTAACTATACAAATACGACTAATGCAGTTTGCCCAAGCTACGCTCGCCTTAGGCGAGCCTGTCACCCTTGCGCAAACAGTGCAATCAACACGGCAGTCGCCGCACCTGAGGCTAGCATACAGCGCACTGCTTGGCGTTTGGTCAAACCCTTGCGCAAAATTTTTTTCACGGGTCGCAGAAAGCCGCCGGGTGCCTTGACCATGACCGGCACGTCGAAACTGGTGCGCTGCTGCCAAGCCTGACGGTCTTCTGGCGAAGCCGTTGGGGGCGGTGGGGGCTGCTGCGGCTTAGATGGCTTTTGTTGCGGGGGCGGTCTAGGCGATGCCTTGGTCTTAGGCCAACGTTGCTTCTTTTCACCCTGCGCGATCCAGGCATCGTGCTCGCGCCGCTTGACCGGATCGGACAGGACGTCGTAAGCCGTGTTGATCATTTGGAAAACCCGGGTGGCAGACGAGCTATCCTGATTGCGATCTGGGTGATAACGCTGCGACAAACTCTTGTAGGCTGCCCGGATCACTTCCGGTGGCGCATTGCGCGCAACCTTCAGATTATCGTAGTGGGTATGAAGATCCGACATGCGAACTGACCTTTAAAACGAGTATAGGAAACTGGACGAATGTCAGACTAATGACACTTCGCCACTTTTCATGTATTGCTGAAAGTCAATTATATTCTTCCAGACTATTTTTGGAAATTTTTGTGTTTTTTCAGGTCTGGCTAAAAGATTGAGTGTCAGGGGTAATTTACGTGTTCCTACACCTTTTTACAAACGCTACAGCTTGCTTACCCGGGGTACTTGTATTTAATCAACGCCGGGGCATCTCACCCCTTGTCTAATTAGTATGGATCAAAACAACGGCTCGCCTTGTGTACTCTTCGCCTTGGCCAAGGGTGCTCCATGTTTTTTGTGAACTTACTGACCAATCTAGCTTTCTCTTGCCACACTTAAACGCACACTTATGAACTGTCACATCGATTGCATGCACAAATTCCTTATTCAGAATAAAGAGACCTTCAGATGTTGAACTGGCACTATTTCAGCATGCTGGGGGATTCCGTGATCACCTTGCCCGCCGCTGCGCTGATTACTGTGTGGTTGCTGGCGGGCGGCGCTTGGCGCACGGGCCTGTGGTGGAGTGTCCTGTTCGGCGCCGGATTAGGCTTGGTAGTAATGACCAAGATTGCTTTCGTGGGCTGGGGGCTTGGAATCAGCGCTTGGGACTTCACGGGATTCAGTGGGCACAGCATGCGCGCCTCCGCGTTGTTCCCCGTCCTGTTTTACCTGGTCTTACTGCGCGCCCAGCCGGCATGGCGTCATGCCGGCATAGCGTTTGGATTGCTGCTGGGAATTTTGATGGCCATTGCCCGGGTGGCGGACCAATCCCATTCGATATCCGAAGCCGTCAGCGGTTGCATTCTGGGCGGTGCGATCGCGCTGGGGTTCATCTGGGTCGCACAACAGTTACCCAAGCCACGCAAGAATCGCTGGCTATTGAGCTTGAGCTTTTTCTGCCTGTTGCCCACCGCCTATGCTTCCCCGCCTGCTCCGACCAATGCCTGGATCGAGGTTGTTGCCTTATATCTTTCTGGCAACAGCGCGCCCTACGTGCGCAATGAGTTGGGGTTTGCAATTCAGCTGCCGCCCCATAGTAGACCTACTTCCTAGCGTACCAGCAGGTCTGGGAAGGCATGGACCCGCTAGATGGCTACGACGGAGGTTGCAGCGCTTTTATTGCGTGCTGAAGGACCAGTTGCGCTCTACCAGATTGTCGTCAACTGTACCGACAAAGCGCACGTCATAGATGGTTTTTGCCGCCAGCACTTCTAGCGGTACAAGGGCGGCAGCAGAGGCTGGCGTCTTACTGTCATTGGCGTGGCTGAGCAGCTTTGCAGACACCGCTCCCTTACCACGTGGCCGCAGCGTGAAGCTCCGCACATTTACCTCAGACGTGATATCGGCATGGACGCTGATGGGGTAGCCGACTTCATTTTTTTCCGGCACCGGGTCAGGAATCTCGCGGTCACTATAGAAATTGCGCGTCACGCCCCCTTGATTACTGATGGGATAGACCGCCAAAGCACTCTTACCCAAGCCAGGACCCAGGCCGTTGGCAGCAAAGTTGGTGGTGAAATAAATATATTCTTCTGGCCTGCTGGCAAAGCCAGCCCCGGCTTCGGTGAATCGCGGCTCAAAGACCACAAAGCGATGGTAAATGGCCGTGATCAGATCCTCAGCAGCCTGTATGCCGGAACGATTTCCGGTAGCCGTAATTACTTCACCATAGGAATAACTGCCACGGTTGAAGCGGTAGCCAGCTTGTTGCAGACGATCGCTCAGCACTTGTCCGGTAAAGCCACGCTTGCCCTTGACCTGTTCATGCGAAATGACATCATTAATGCTTTGGTAAAGGGAATGACGGCTTGCAGCCGCATCCAGCGAGGCATTGCGGGTCAACGGGTCTAGCCCCATTTCCTGCCGTTGAAAATTGAACCAATTGAGGGCATCCGTCGCCATGTCATCAGTCGTCGCTGGTGCGTCCTGTTGAGTGGTATCCGAAAAGAGAGGACCATTTCCAGCGGCCGGTTTGCTACTGCCGCTGCCGCCGCATGCACTCAGAAAGGCAGCGGCCATGAAAGCGGGTAATGGAAAACAAAAGCGTTGCCAATAAACCATGCACAAGTCCATGTCAGTAGGAAAGGACGCTTTCTATACCGGAGAGCGGATACATGATTAGACATGAAAGCCTTGCAGAGTTTCATTTACTTATTTGCAATGTTTTTATTAAGCAAGGTGGCGGCAGTTGTAGAGCGCGAGTCACTGCTTGAGCCTTGCAGATCAACTCGCTGAAGAAGACTCTTTTGTCAGGGCAACAAACAACCCAGCGGTCCGGTCCTTAACCACCTGATCCCAAGCAAAGACCTGTGCCTGCATCGCTAGATAGACCCCACATGGCAAGATCTGCACTACGCCTACGGCAAACCCGAGGTTGAAGACAGCATCAGAGCCCTGGATTTGAGCCGGCACCATGGCTCCGGTCAAGACAATACTCTTGTTCAGGTCGGCTTTGGCCAGTACGGCAGCCGTCTGCTGCATGGTATCGGTGCCATGTACGATCACGAGCTGGCGTTCCGGCGCTTGCTCACAAGCCAGCAGGATACGTTGCCGGTCCGCTATCTCCATCTCGAGCGAATCCTGCGCAGGCAAGGCCTGCCAAGTCACGCCCTGATTAATGCGGGCATGACGCAGTATGTCGGGAATGTTGCTCTGGTCAAAAATTAATTGCCCACTCGAAGCGTCATAGACTTTGTCGAAAGTCCCGCCAGTGGTGAGTACACGTAAAGTCATGGAAATTTTTTCTACAATAGCCCAAGACTAGCGGCACCTGCCCCAGCTTAGCTGTTGATTATCGTGTGCTCGCCTTATTGCGGCAAGCGCTTGCTGGAAAGCCGTGCTCGACCATGTGGGGCCGACTCAAGCCGGAAGCCCAGTAAAGGGTACTCGCAAGCAGGCCACGGCCTCGACATTACTCTTGTTTTTTCGTTTTTCTGGACAAACTTCGTACACTGATGAATCTGATTGGCGATTTTCCTGGTACCACTCTATGAAACCTGTTGCCCCTGGCACTATCATTTTTCACCGTTACCGCGGCTATGGTGTGATTACTTCCGTCAACTTACTCACTGGCTGGATCACCGCCCGCTTTGGCGACGAAGGTCGCACCCTCGACCTCAACCTGTCTTCTGACCAGGTCCAGCATGCGGATGGCGAGCCTATCTTGTTTCGCTTGACGCCACCGGATCGCATGCCACAGGCGCGACTAATGGCTATGGTGCGCGAACTACACCGGGCCGGTTACGAACGTCTCTACCTTTACAGCTGGCCACAGCCTTCTGGCCTGCATTGGCGCTGGCATCTGTTCACCGGCTCGCGCAACTGGATGCAGCGTCCATGGCGTGAAGGCTGGTATGGCTCGGGAGCCGACTACAGCGCTCATCCCTCGCTGGGCTGGGGTGATGCCCCTGGGGCCACTACAGAAGAGCTCTCCAGCGCCCTGGCCAGGTTCGATCCCCAAGGGCTGGCACAGGCGCTGGGACGGGATGAAGACCACACTACCTGGTTTGCAACGGTCTGTGATGCTTTGCTCCCACGCTATACCTTCAGCCTGGGCTGGGACCATCGTCAACCTCCGCCTGAGTTTTTACCTGTGATTCCGGTACGCAACGGCATTCCCAGCTACGACGGCACACCTTTGCCTTGGCCCCCAGGTTGGGCTGGCCTGTGGCGACGTGGTCCACGTGACCCCTCGTTCGTTATTCCACGTCTGCGCTTACCTTCGGATATCGAACGCTAGCATTGGCAGTTGAGATTAAACGCGACACATAGCTGCCTTCATTTTGCCCATGCGCTCGCATGGGCTGCTCCCCTTCTCCGAAAGTTTCCCGCCTGCAGTGTTTGGAATGCACAGCATTCTGCTGCCTGCCGTTG
>JBBSSV010000089.1:0-7267 GCA_038241705.1 Burkholderiales bacterium
CAGGCGATTTCCACCTTGACCCGGTGATGCATGAAGCCGGCTTCGGACAGCAAGGGCCGCAGAGCAGCGGTCTTGCTAGCGTAGCGACCATCCAGGGGTGACAGGGCGGAAAGAGGGGAAAGAGGCATGGCAATAAAGGATTAGAGTAAAGGAATGGGGCACATGCATGCAGGCTTGACTGAGGCCCGCACTAGAAATAGAAAAACCGAAACTGGACGCGCGACGCGCAACTGGCAGCCGCTGAAGCAGGAAAGCGTCTTATGCACGTTCTCCTGCAAGGCGCTGCTACTTGTCGCAAACCTGACCAACAAGGCGCGATCGATGGGTAAGTATTTTACCACCGGCAAGATGGCTCAGCCCCGGAAGCGGCTGCTTTTCGCTATCTCAGACGCTGGCTGAAAGTGCACTGGAGAAAGATTGGGCAGGTGCTGAATGCTATAATCTATACACACTTATTTTGGCCATTTCTATGAAACTGATCGGTTCGACCACCAGTCCCTTTGTGCGTAAGGTGCGCATCGTCATGGCTGAAAAAAGACTGGATTACACTCTCCTTGAAGAAGACGTCTGGCGCGCCGACACCACCATTCAGCAGTCCAATCCACTAGGAAAAGTGCCTTGCCTACTGATTGAAGATAGCCCCGCACTGTTCGATTCGCGCGTCATCGTCGAGTATCTGGATACGCTGACGCCAGTAGGCAAGTTGATCCCGGGCTCTGGACGTGAACGCGCTGGCGTGAAGAGCTGGGAAGCTCTGGCCGATGGGGTGCTGGACGCCGCCATACTGGTGCGGCTGGAGCGCAGCCAGCGTGCGCCTGAGAAGCAAAGCCAGGAGTGGGTCGCGCGCCAGATGCGCAAGGTCGATGCCGGCCTGCAAGCCATGGCCGCCGATTATGTGGATACGCCTTTTTGTATCGGCAATCAGTTCACCCTGGCTGATGTGGCCGTTGGCAGCACATTGGGCTGGCTGTCCTTCCGCTTCCCCGAGATCGACTGGCGCGAGCGTCATCCCAATCTAGCGCAGCTCTTTGCCCGCCTGTCCGAGCGGCCTTCCTTCAAGGATACGGCGCCACCACCCGCCTAAGTGTCCCTGTTCAGGCCTGATGTTTGGAATCTGCTTGACTGACCTGCCTTTGATTTGCTCACAGGCAGGTCTTTTATTTTGCCGAAGCAGGTGTTTCGATATACGCGTTGCGTCCGGCCAGCATCCCGCAAACAGCGATCACCAGGCTCATTACGGCGGCAACGCTCAGCACGCCTTGCCAGTTGTGCATGGCGTCATGCAGTTTGCCCGCCAACACCGGTCCCGCAGCAGCCAGTAAATAACCCACTGCTTGGGCCATGCCGGAAAGTGCTGCCGCCTGCTCTGGCGTCCTGACCCGCAGACTGGTGAACGCCAATCCCAGAATGATCACCGCGCCGGAACCAAGACCCAGCACCAGCGACCAGATTAGGGCCCAGTTGGGTGCAAACTGCAGCCCCAATATGCCGACAAGCAGCAGCAGCGCACTGCACAGTGCCGTCAGTCGCTGATCCTTCAGCCGTGCGACCATGGGCACCACCAGCAGACCCGCGATGGCCGAGGCCAGTTGCATCAAGCCGTGGATATTGCCAGCCTGAGAAGGCGTGTAGCCAGCCTCGTGCAGGATCAGCGGCAACCAGCTGATGATCACGTAATACACCAGCGAATTCAGGCCCAGAAACAGGGTGATCTGCCAAGCAATCGCAGAACGCCACAGCGGTCCGGACGTTGCAGCAGTGGCCGTGCTTTCAGCCGGCGCGGTACGGGCGTACAACTGCGGTAGCCAGACCAGCGCGCTGACCATTGGTAGGATAGCCAGCGCGCCCAACGCAAACGGCCAGCCCAGACCGGAAAATTTGGCGAGAGGAATCGCCATCATGGAACTCAGGGCGGCCACAGCGCCCATAGTCAGGGCATAGACCGACGTCAGACTGGTGACCCGTCCAGGAAAATCGCGCTTGAGCAAGCTGGGCAAGAGCACGTTGCCAATGGCAATGCCGCTGCCAATGATCCAGGTACCGATGAAGAGCGCGCTGCTGTTGCCAGCGGAGCGCGCCAGGATGCCGACCGCGATCAGCAGCAAGGCGACAAACAGAGTACGTTCCAGGCCATAGCGCCGCGCCCAGCGTGCCGCTAATGGCGACACCGCCGCAAACGCCAGCAAGGGCAGGGTGGTCAGCATGCCGGCGGCGGCAGTGCTGAGGCCAAAGCTGTCGCGGATATTGTCCAGCAACGGTGCCACGCCGGTAATCGGCGCGCGCAGGTTGGCGGCAATCAGCAGGATGCCGAGGATCAACAGGCCAGGTCGAATCAAGGGTGGGGTGGGCGCGGAAGGATGCTTCATGGAATTCTGCACTGACGGGTCAAAGTCAAAGCTTACGCTTTTCAATTTGACCTTGCCGGTTGCGCAGGCCTGTCCTAACTATGAAAAAGCCCCTGTAACGATCTCGTTCAGGGGCTTAGGTATGACGCTGCAGCGGTCTATTACACGCTGGGAGGCTCGCTTTCCGGTTCCATCTGGGCCTGCAGGAAATTCTGGATGCCGACCATTTCGATTAGATCGATCTGGGTTTCCAGCCACTCGATGTGCTCTTCGGTATCTTCCAGGATATCCTGAAAAACCTGACGCGACACATAGTCTTGGGCCACTTCGCAGGCCGCAATGCCTTCCTTGACGGTCTGTTGCGATCCCAGTTCCAGTTTTAGGTCGCAGTCCAGCATTTCTGGAGTATTTTCGCCAATCATCAGCTTGTGCAACTGTTGCAGATTGGGCAGGCCGTCGAGCATCAGGATACGGTCGATCAGCTTGTCGGCATGCTTCATTTCGCCGATAGATTCGTCGTATTCCTTCTTGCCGATCTTTGCCAGACCCCAGTGTTGATACATGCGTGCATGCAGAAAGTATTGGTTGATCGCGGTTAATTCATTGGTGAGCTGCGCATTGAGCAGCCGGATGACGGTGGTGTCGCCTTTCATAGGATCCTCAGAATGTAGGTTGATCGGGCCACCCGCCATGGGATGGGGACGAATGGAGCCCATGATAGCAGGATGTTCTTTTGGCTATGCCCTAGGGCTCGCCCCACATGCGCAACAGGTTGTGATAGCACCCTGTCAGGCGTACCAGCGCTGCCGGATCGCCATCAGTGGCAGTCAAACGCTGGATCGACGAATCCATATCGAACAGCAAGGTACGCTGGGCGTCGTCGCGGATCATGCTTTGAATCCAGAAAAAAGAAGCCAAGCGCGCACCACGAGTCACGGGCGTGACGCGGTGCAGGCTGGTGGCGGGGTAGATCACCAGGTCACCCGCCGCTAGCTTGACGGAATGGGTGCCGAGGGTATCTTCCACTTGCAATTCGCCGCCGTCATATTCGTTCGGCTCGGCCAGAAACAGGGTGGACGAAATATCGGTACGGATTTTGACGCCAGTGCCCGGCAGTAGGCGTATAGCATTGTCGACATGTTCGCCGAAGTGCTCGCCGCCTTCATAACAGTTGAACAACGGCGGATAGACCTGAGCTGGCAGGGTGGCGCTGATGAAAAGTGGATTGCGCTCCAATGCTGCCAAGACCAAGTCGCCTAGCGCCGCGGAGACATGAGAGCTTTCTGGCAGTTGCCGGTTTTTTTTGACTTGTGCACCCTGGTGACCTGCCGTGGCCCGGCCATCCACCCAGGACGCAGCCGCCAGCTGTTCGCGGCAATACTGCACTTGCTCGGGATTCAGGACTTGGGGAATGGTAAGAAGCATATGCAGGCCCATCAATGAGGAAAGACATAGCCTTGGCAAAGGCCTTTTCGAATGGATTGTAGCCCTGGCGTTACCGCAGGGCTGCAATCAACCAACGTTTGCTGAAAAGCTTAGAAGCGATAGTTCACGCTGGCGACAATGGCGCGGCCATCGGCAGGCACCGAGCGGTTTCGCGCAGCGGATTCAAAGTACTTCTTGTCGCTCAGGTTCATCAGATTGATGCGGAAATCGTACTGTTTGGTCAGATACGCCACGGTCGCGTCGTAGCGTGTATAGCTATCGACCTTGGCAGTATTGGCACTATTCAGTAAGCGTTCCGAAGAGTACACCGCACCGCCGCCGATTTCCCAGCCGCCGCCCAAACGATATGTGGTCCAGAGGGTAGCGGAATGTTCCGGTGTGTTTTCAAGAGTATTGCCCGTGCGTGAGATCGGCGCGCCACCAACATCTTCGTTGAGCGACACGATCTTGCCATCCAGATAGGTATAGCCGCCAAACAGATCCCAATCCTTGGTAATTTTCCCAGCTGCACCCAGTTCAAAGCCATCAACGCGCGTTTCACCTTGGTAGGTTGCCTCACCCGTGATCGGATCTGCGCTGACAGCGTTTTTCTTTTCTACACGGAAGATGGCGCTGTTCAAAGCCAGACGACCATCCAGCAAATCCCACTTGCCACCCACTTCAAAGGAGCGATTCTTCTCGGGCTTGACGTCTGCCGTTCTTAGGCTAACCAGCTCAGTTGAAGGATTAAAGGAAGTACCGAAAGAGGCATAGTAGGACTGAGTGTCGGTTGGTTGATACAGTACGCCCAGACGTTTGCTCCACATCTTGTCCACTTGAGAGAAGTTCTCGGTTGCGCCGTTTTCGATCGTGGAGCCGTCATAGTCAAAACGATCCCAGCGCAAGCCGCCCACCAGTTTCCATTGCTTGTTCAATTCCAATGTGTCGTTGGCATATAAGGCAAAAGTGTTGGCCGAATTGTCGTTGCGACGAGTTTGTGTAGGGGTATAGTCAACGAATGGGCCATACACTGGGTTGAACAGTGACTGGCTTCCTGTCTCTGTTTTTGAGGCAAATCGTTTTTCTTCGTACTCTTCTCGCCCTAGCTCTACACCAGTAATCAGCGTGTGCTTCATGCCAGCCGTCTCAAACTTGGCAATCAGATCCGTTTGATTGAAAAGTGACTGATCTTTCAAGGAGCGTGGCTTGCGTACCCGCTTTCCTTCATCAGCATTTACATAATTAATGGAAGAAGGTTGAGCATCAATCCGAGCAGTGCTGTAACGCGTCTGGTTGAGCAAGGTCAGGTCAGGGGAGAACTTGTGCTTGACGCGCATTTCCACCGCGTCCACTTCCTGTTTGAACTTGTCATCAGTAAAGCCATAGAAGTTGCTGAAATCCCGATTGATCGGCATGGCTGGGTCTTCTTTGGTCGCTTTGCCGGTTGTGTTGCCAGCCTTGTTGACCATGGGGAAGCCAAGGTCGGGCACATCATTACGGCGCTGATGAAACGAAGACAGGGTGATTTCCGTAGGCGTACCAATGCCGAATTTCAGCGATGGCGCAATGCCATAGCGCTCGGACTCGACTACATCACGCGTGGACTTGTTGGTATGCGCCAAGCCACTGACTCGGAAGGCTGATGTATCGGACAGAGGTCGGTTGAAATCTACCGTGGCGCGGTAATAGTCTTCGCTGCCGACGCTGAGGCCGACTTCGTTCAGTTCGCGCAAGCTGGGCTGCTTGCTGACCTGGTTGATTACGCCGCCGGTCGAGCCACGGCCAAACAGCATGGAAGAGGGGCCTTTCAGAACTTCTACCGATTCCAGGAAAAAGGTTTCACGCGCGTACTGGCCGCGATCGCGCATGCCATCCACAAATAAGTCGGTGCGGGCGGAAAAGCCACGAATGTTGATGTTGTCGCCAATGGCGCCGCCTTCACCGCCAGCTAAGGTGATGCCAGGCACGTTGCGCAGGGCTTCGGTGAGGGTGGTAGCGTTCTGGGCATCCAGCACGGCGCGGTTGATGATGGTGACTGATTGCGGAATGTCGCGCACGGCGGTTGGCGTCTTGCCACCCACGGTGCTCATGCCCGGCGCATAGCTGTCGGACTCGGCGCTGTCATGGACTGAAATTTCAGGCAGGGTAGATTCGGTCTGCGCGGTTTGGGCGGTGGCCGTGGCCTGGAACGCTAGAGGCGCGGCGAAAACAGCCAGCAGGGCAGCCGTCATGGGGGAAAGACGTCGGTTCATTACTATCCTTGTTCGTGTCAGGGTGGTTCGCCCAGAGGCAAATCCACGTATGGCTGGCTGACAGGAACAAGACCTGCGGGCTGGCTGGTAAAGTTAAGGGAGTCGTTGACCGGCGGAGCAAGCCCGCTGGTATGTAGCAATATTATAAATAGGAATGATTCTCGTTACAATGGTTGCGGAAGAAAAATCCAGTCGCCGACAATCTGTCCCGAAGCCGGGATCGCGCAGCGGATGCTTCAAAAAAATGAAAGCCCGTAACTTGCAGCAGAGTGCGCATGCTTGACCAGATGCGTGCTTGAAAACAGTGCCGGACTTGCAGTAAGCAGCGCAAAGACAGGGAAAAAACCATTCGTGGTTGCAAGTGCGCCAGCAACCCGTGACATCACAGCCATCAACATAGGGGAACGCAGCATGGGTATGACACATCTGTATGAAGACACCGAACCGACCATGGAAGAGGTGCAAGCTTGGAAAGAGCCAACCGTGCTTGAATTTGGAGTGGCATGGTGCCCCCACTGCCAAGCGGCGCAGTCACTGATGGCGGCCGCGTTTGCGATGCATCCGAACGTAAGGAACGTTAAGGTGGAAGATGGCAAGGGCAAACCCTTGGGCCGCGGTTTTGGCGTCAAGCTGTGGCCAACGCTAGTCTTCCTGAAGGAAGGCAAGGAAGTGGCGCGCCTGGTGCGGCCTACCGACGAAGACGCCATCGCACGCGCGCTGGGGCAGCTCAGCATCGCTTGATACGGGTCAAAGAGAATTGAAAAAACGCGCTTGCCGGTGGCTACCGGACAAGCGCGTTTTTCTGTGGTGCTGAACGCAAGGTTTATTTGCTTTCTGGCTCGGTGACAAAGCCAATCTTGGTCAGTCCGCCGTTATGCGCTGCTGCCATGACTTTGGCCACCTTGTCATACTGCACGGTGCGCGCTGCCTGGAGATGCAGTTCCGGCTGTGGAGTCTTTTGAGCCGCGGTCACGATGCGCGCCGCCAGTTGCTCAGGATCGACTTCATCCTCTCCCCAGCGCACGATGCCGTTTTCATCAATGCTCAGGCTGATGTGGTCTGGCTTGACGTCGTCCGGCTGACTGGTGGCCTGCGGCAGATCGACCTTGACGCTGTGGTTCATGACTGGGATGGTGATGATGAAAATGATCAGCAGCACCAGCATCACGTCGACTAGCGGCGTGGTGTTGATCTCCGGGTTGAAGTCGTCTTCGTTATCAGACAGAGAGCCCATTGCCATCAGGC